>JAHITZ010000046.1 GCA_018817405.1 Nanobdellota archaeon | reverse complement strand
TTTAGAACAAGTCAGTTCTCACTATGTTTGTAGATACAGTGAGCGAGTCGTCGCTCATTTTTTTATATTAATCAAAATAGAAAAAGATTGCCGCAATTCATCCCACAGCTAAAGCAACGGGATTTCTTGCGGGACTTTAAGAGTTCAGAGCCGAGCGTGTTTGGGATGTCTAGCAATGTGACTAAGTGTTTTTTTGGGATTACTAAGGTGTGGCCTTTTGCTACAGGGTTGGCGTCAAGGATTGCGAAGAAGTTGTCAGAGTCCTTTACCTTTTTTACTGGGATTTTTCCCTTTGCGATTTTGCAGAAGAGGCAGTCCTGTTTTTTTGCCATGGTTTTATTTGAACGTCTTACTATAAAAACTTTCCTTGAGGAGTTCTCGATTGATGCGTTCCTTTCTGAAATCGAAGGGCATTAGTTTTTGGAAGAATGATTTTTTTTCAATATTTTTGGTTAGGGCTGCGTTGAGTCTGTTGATTTCTTTTGAAAGAGGGGAGTGTTTTTTGTAAATTGGAAGTGGGATGCGTGTGAATAATGATTTTACAGCGTTTTTGTCGTCACGGATTCTTGCTATAACTGGAATGTCTACAGAATCTTCAATCTCTTTCAAGTTGAGTTCAAATCTTGGATTGCGAATTTTGTTTATTATAATGCCTGCAATTGGTTTGCCTCGCTGTTTGGCGAGTTTGGCTGCTTTTAATGTGCAGGAGAGAGTTGGATAGTCAGGAGTTGTCACGACAAATAAAGCATCTGAAGCAAGCATTGTTGAGAGGACTTCGTCGTTTAAGCTCGGGGAAGAGTCAAGAATAATAAAATCATATCTGTTTTTTATTGTATTTAGTTTGTCTTTGAGTTTTAAGTAATTCAGGGGTTTGTTGTAGACATATTCGCCTGGGATGACGTCAACGCCGAATTTGTTTTGTATGGCTGATTTGATTTGTATTTTTTTATCTAATGTATGGTGAATTGTTTTTTCTGGTTCTAGAATGTCCATGTGCAGGCCGAGGTTTGGTGCAGAAAAATTAGCATCCACGAGTAAAACTTTTTTGTTGTAGTGATTTGCTAAATCTGAAGCAAGAGCGGCAGAAATAGTTGTTTTGCCTACACCTCCTTTTATGGCGATAATGCCAATTGTTTTTGCCATGTGTAGAAAAATGAAGGAGGGTTTATAAGATTTGCGTGGGAAGATTTATAATTTAAGATTTCAGTGTAGGTTGGGGCCTGTAGTATAACGGTTAGTATACGCGAATGGCATTCGTGTGATCCGGGTTCGATTCCCGGCAGGTCCACTTGTAAGAAACCTTATCGGTTGCCTTACTAACTTCCTTTTGCGGCTGGTTAAGTTATTCCAACAACAAAAGAGCAGCCATTACAGCAATGCCTAGGATAAATGCTATTATTTGTAATATTGATTTGCTGAGTTTTTCAGAGTATTTGTGAAGTTGGGGTATGAGGTCTGAGCCTGCAATGTAGAGAAAACCGCCTATTGCAATTGGGACTAGGATTAGTTCTATGCCTTCTATGCTGTTTCCTATCCATAATGTTAGGACAGCTCCAAGGATTGCGAATAGGGCTGAGAGGAAGTTTACTGCAAGGGCTTTTGCTTTGGAGAAACCTCCATGGATTAGAACGCCGAAGTCGCCGATTTCTTGAGGGATTTCGTGCAACGCTACAGCAAGGGTTGTTGCAATTCCTGCTGGTAAGGAAATCATGTAGGAGGCTGCGATGATTATTCCATCCAGGAAATTGTGGAAGGCGTCACCAACTAAGTTCATGTATGCAAAAGGATGGATGTGGTTTTTTTCAAGAACCTCGCCATGGCAATGATGCCAGTGAATTACTTTTTCTAAGATGAAGAAGAGTACGATTCCAAGCAGGATGTAGAGAGAGATGTTTAAGCCAAAGCCGTAAGATTCAACTGTTTCTGGTAGGAGGTGGATGAAAGCGTCTCCAAACAATGTGCCTGCGGCGAAGCTAATCAAGTAAATTAGGAATTTTCTGAGCTTGCTTATTTTAATACTTAGGGTTATGATCCCTATTAGGGATATTAGACTAATTATGATAACGCTTATCAACGAATAAAACCAAACTTGGTGCATGTTTGTTGAAAGAAGGGAAGTTATTTAATTATTTCTTTTTAGGAAGGCTTTTAGGATTGAAGTGTTTGATTACGATGAAGTAGATTATTGCGCCGGCGACAGTTCCAAAAATTATGATTAAAATCCAGATTGCTTTTTCGCCAGAGCTTTTGAATTTTCTTCTTATTGCGTTGATTAGCATCCGGAGCCAGAAGACTGCTAGGATGAGTGCGTATGTACGCTAAGACAAATAAAACTGCAATGATAAGTGCTGCTTCGCTTGGTATGTTGATTAGAAGAGGGGAGAGTTAATAAGGTTAATTCCTTATTTCTTATCTTTGTGTTTGACTACGAAGTAATAGATTATTGCACCGATGATGCCTGCGAGGACTATGACTAGTATCCAGAGGATTTTGTCGTTTTCGTTTTTGAAGTTTCTCTGAGCGCAGTCTACAATCATCCAGATCCAGAAAATCATTGTAAGGACTGCTATTGCAAAGATGATGAAGATTAGGAAAATTATCCAGAAGATGAGGAATGTTTCTGCTGCCATGTTTTTTGAAATGATGGGAGGTATTTAATAGTTTTGGAAGATAAATATTATATCACTCCCCCGCCACCCATAAATATCAAATAAATCTCGACCGGAGGTGGGGTGTTGTGAGTTACTTTGCAGTTGATTATGTTCTTTTGGTTTGTTGTTAAATATAACTCAAAATCAGAAAAGCGATCTGGCCGTTGAAGCCAGCGAAGACTGGGATTAAGAGGTTGTCATCTAGTTTGTTTACTACGGTTTCTACGAAAGTTGCGGTGAGGGCCATGACTAAGATGATTGTCCAGGCTTGCCAGTTGGCGAATGACGTGCCTGTGTAGATTATGAAAACTGAGATGCCGATTATTATGTTGACAATGAATTCTGCGATTGTGCCTTCCCAGGATTTTGTTTTTAACAAGGGATGTTTGCCGAATTTTTTTCCGATGAGGGCTGCTGAAAGGTCGCCGAGAGTGGTCATTAAGATTGCTGCTATTGCAATTCTTAGGTCGAAGACTGCGAGGACTAATATTGCGCCGATTACAAAGAAGATATCGCCGCCGAGTTTGTCTTTTTCTTTTTTTCTTCGCATGTAAGACCAGATTTTGCTTAGGATTGGGATTTTGTTTCCGAGTTCTATTCTGAGGTATTCAAATTCTAAGAGGATTATTAGAATTAATACTAAAATGATTAGCGCGATTTTCTCGCTGAAGAAGTCGGAGGCGAGGAAGTAAACGAGGATTATGAATAGGGAGAGGAAGTGGACGAATTTTCTTGCGAGTTCGTTTTTGAATGTGAAGGTCATTTTATCTTTAGTGCTCTGATGAATCGAGCTGTGTCTTTAATTGGGTGGATTGTTGAGGTTTCGTCCTTGTAAATTGTTCTTATTGAGATGCACTTTATTTTTGCTTGTTTTTTCATCATTTTGAGTAGCATTTCGCTTTCAAGGTCGTATCTTTTTCTTTTTAGAGTTAGCTTTTTTAGGAAAGATAGTTTTATTGCGCGGTAGCCTGATTGGGAGTCTTTGACGTATGTGCCTCCTTTTACGCTGATTATTAGAGAGGTTAAGAAGTTTGTTGCACGGCGGATGTAGGGCATGTTTGAGTGGCGCTTTTTTCTGCAGCCGATGATTAGATCTGGCTGGGACTTTTCTATTGTTTTGATGAACTTGGGAATTTCTTTTGGATCGTGCTGGCCGTCTGCGTCTAAGAGTATTAGATAATCAAATTTCTTTTTTGTTGCGTATGCAAAGCCTTTTCTCAAAGCAGCACCCTTGCCTTGGTTTTTTTTGTAAGTTATTATTGTTGCTTTTGTTTTTTTTAATTCTTTCAAGGTGTTGTCTTTGGAGCCGTCGTTTACTACAATTACATCTTTGATTTGTTTTAAGCATTGATTTACAACTTTGCGGATGTGTTTTTCTTCGTTGTATGCGCAGATTAGTGCTGCTATTTTCATATATAGAAGAATAAAATGTGATTTATATTGTTTTAGGTTCGAGTTCGTTTTCTATGTGTATTAACTCATACTCGACAAGATTGTCTGAGAAATTTTCTTTAATTTTGTTTATTTCTTCACTTAGTTCTGAAGGTGTTTTGTAGATTATTTGAAAAAGAACGTTGAACTTTCCGATCCCAATGCCGCAAGCATGGATTCTTTCTTTTTGGTTTCCATACGCTAGGATCTTATTTTTGTTTTGTTGGGAAAGGTTATTTAGCTTTAAGGTGACTAATGCAAGATGATATCCTATTTTTTCTAAATCGAGAAATATCCTGTATCCTATGATAGTGTTTTTTTCTAATCTTTTTAGCCTATAGTTTGCGGTCTCTACTTTTTCTTTGGTTTTTTCTGCAAGTTTTACTATTTTCATTTTTGCTTTATTAGAGAGTTCTTCTAGTATCTTTTGGTCTAGTTTGTCAATTCTGGCTTGTGGTGTTTCAACCAAGCTTAATGTTTTATCTTCCTTTTTACTTCCAAAGATTTTTAACGGGAAGAAATGTAATTCTATTGGCTCGAAGATTTCGTAATCTAAGAGGTCGTTTTTTCATAGATCGTAAAGTTGGGAGATAAAATCAAGAATGTTTGTTTTTTCTTTTGTGAAGACTGTTAAACCGTAGTCCCATTCGCCGTAACATTGAACTCTTGTTAGGGTTAACACGTTTTTTTGAGGATTGATTTGTGAGAGTTTTTCTCTGTTGGGATTTTTCACCCTTAATTTTATTATGTAATTTTTAGTGTAACCAAGGGAATGTAAATTAAAAAGTGTAAAGTAACCCTTGATTAATCCAGAGTTTTCATATTTTTTTATTCTGTATTCTGCCTGCTCCCTTGAGATATGACATTGTTTGGCTATTTTTGTTATTGGTTCTCTGAAGTTGTGAAAGAGATAGCTTAATAGTTTCTGGTCTATCTTGTCTAGTTTGATTTCCATATTTTTTTAAGGGGAGTGATATTTTTAAAACTTACTAATTTAGGTATTTATTGTTGCTTATTTTTACTTTTATTAGTAAAATATGGTAAATACTTCTAAATATTTTTAATCTTACAGTAAGATATGGCGTTAGGATTTTTTGGATCGAATGGTGGAATTGGAGAAGCTTATAGAGAATTCTCTATTACGGAGGTAGAAGAGAGAATTAGGGAATATAAAGAACTTCAGGGTCAATGTTCTGATGTGAAGGTTAAGGAGAGATATGTAGGGGTTATTGATTCTTTGAGGAATTTGCAGAAAAGAATGAGTAGAGGTGTTAATTAAATGGCACTTGGGGTCTCTGGTTCGAATGGTGGAATTGGAGAGGTTTACAGGAGAGTTGTAGTTGCAGATGTAGACGCAGGTATTCGAAAATATGAGCATTTATTGGATGGAATCCCAAGAGATCAGGAAACTGCAAGAGTGCTTTATGAAACTGCACTGAGCGGGCTGAGAGATTTGAGAGAAAAGATAGTTTCTGAGCAAAGAGGCGACTAGCATGGCGTTAGGACTTTCTGGACAGGTTGATTTAGTTAATAGGCCATTAGAGGTTTCTTATTTTATTAATAATGTATGTAATTTGGCATGCAGGCACTGTTATGTTGGGTATGAGCAGACTGACGGGGGATTGCCTATTAGGGAATGGACTGAAACGTTTGATAAGCTTATCGAGATGAGTGCTTTGACTTTTGGGAATGTTGGAAAGGAGCCATTGCTTTCTCCGGATAAGACAGTAGCTCTTTTGAGACATTTAGCTAGTAGGAGAGATGAAAATCCAAGATTAAGGTTTGGGTTAGTGACGAATGGAACTCTTTTGCATGGAAGGGTTTTGGAAGAGATTGCTGCGATAGATCCTGGTTATTTGGATGTTAGTTTAGATGGAACTCAAAGAGAGCATGATTATATTAGGGGGGAGGGGAATTATGAGAGAACTGTAGAGAATCTTAGAGGGTTGCCTTCAAGTTTAGTAGAAAGAGTTTTTGTGAGTTTTACATTGATGAGACATAACCAAGGGGCGCTTGCGGACCTGGTTGAAGAGATGGGTTCTTTAGGTTTTTCCAAGTTTCTTGTTTCGCCCTATGTTGCAACGCCAGGGTCTCGGGATGAGCTTGGATTGGCGGAGGAGGGAGTGGTTGAATTTTATAGTGGGATTGTTAGTGGAGAAGGGATTGATTTCTCGCGGTTGGGAAGGACTGAAGTTATTTTGAAATCGGATTATGACGCTCAGAAGGGGTTAATGGATAAGTTAGTTGAGAGGGGCGTTATAGATGTGAGAAATCTTAGGATGGATGAGTATGGGGTTGTCTTTAATGAATATACGCAGGAAGGTAGCTCTAAGGTTTTTGTTAATTACATTCCTGTTCCAGAGACATTTTCAAGAGCTGTAAGGATAAGCCACGATGGTTATGTGAGTGGTTGTCTTGAAATGTTTCATACGGACTATCCAGAGAGGGCAAGAGGGAATTTAAGAGAAGCTAGAATTGAGGCTTTACTGGCAAGCTAAGTTTGCTATTTTGATGCTAACTTTAGCCATAGTAAGCTCAGGCCTCCGAGCAAGAGGGTATAGAAATAATAGATGACTCTGGTTAATAAAGCTACCACTGCTGCAAGAGCAGGAGGGATGCCGATTGCAGAGTATAGTAAGATCATTGAGCCTTCGACGACGCCGATGCCGCCGGGGGTGGGGGAGAGATCGCCTAATAGGTGGCTGAGGGTGACAACAACTATTATTGAAATGAAGTTCATGTTTACACCCAGTGAGAGGAAGATAAGATAGACTGCAAGATATTCAAATAATCTTAAGATTATTGAAAGGATAATTCCAAAGTATATCTTGTGTTTGTCTGTCACTACTTCTTTGAAGACTATTGTGAAGTTGTGTGTCTTTCTTGTGAGGTATTTTTCTAAATGCGGGAGGTTGTTGAAACGTTTTCTTATCGATTTAATTTTGTAGAATTTTTCAGCGAGCCAGCGCATTTCGTAGCGAGAGTTTTTCCAGACTAGTAGGAGGATTATGGTGAAGATAACTAGGGCTGCGAGGATTGTAAATGAGATAGTTTTTGCTATTGAGGGAATTTTTAGGAAGAAAGAAAGGAAGATTAGGGAGAAGACTATGAATATTGCGAAGGCGATTACGTTAAATGTTTTGTCTGCGAGGATGTAACCGAGGAATTTTGTTTTTGGGTGCTTGTATTTTTTCTTTAAGTAGTAAGCGCGGACTGGTTCGCCGCCGATTCCTGTGCCTGGGGTGATGGTGTTGACAAAGACGCCTGCGAATAGGATCCTGAGCAAGGAAAAATATCTTGCGTTTACGAAGCCCTTCATAGTGTGTTGCCATCTTGCATTCCAGATTAAGAAATAACAGAGATAAGAGAGAATTGCTAGTATGAGGTATAAGGGGTTTATTTGTTTTAGTAGGGAATAAACTTCGAGGAAATTTATGTCTTTTAGGGTGTAGAATAGTAAGGCCAGGATTATGATTATTAGCGGGATGCCTATTCGTTTTCTCATTTTGATTCATAATTAAGAAGGAGGAATTGGTTTAAAACATTACCGAGTGAACTCTAATTTTTCTTTAGTAATATGGCAATAGAGATCATCGCCGCGTCTTTCCGGTTCACCCCTTATCCAGATCCCTAATTTGGGAGAGCGGTATGCTGATCGGCCTTCTTCCTCCATGATGTCCAAATGCTTGTTTTTGATCATGGTTGGGAAGTCTCTTCTTAGTTCTTCTTCATTTGGTCTATATCCCAATCCGGCTTCTATAACTATCTGCGCTTTTCTAGTATTTATTGATTGTCTAACATTTTCCAAGATTTTTCTTGCGACATCTACACCCCTCTCTGCAGCATATTCAGCTGTTCCGAGCATTCGAACTGTTGAATCTCCTGAGGATCTGACTTTTTATTGCGTTGTATGCACCCTGTGTCATGAGGGTTTGTCTTTTTTGGGATATATAAAGAAACTTGTTTTGGGAAATATATCTTATTTCACCGGCGTGCCGGCGTCTTCGAACTTTAGGCGGTCGTTGAAGATGTTGTGTAGGGTCTCTCTTAATTTGTCGATTGGGACGCGGATTTGTTTTTCTGTGTCGCGGTCGCGGACTGTGACATCGTTGTTTTCTAAGGATTCATAGTCAACTGTGACTGCGAATGGTGTTCCTGCTGTAGCGGAGCGGAGATAACGTCTTCCTATTGAGCCGGTTTGGTCGTAGTCGACTACGAAATCTCGTTCGAGTTCTTCCTTGATGTCTGTTGCGAATTTTACTAGTTCTGGTTTTTTCATCAAGGGGAAGACAGAAACATCTATTGGTGCCATGTGGTATGGGATTGAGAATGTTGTTTTGCCTTCTTTGATGTTTTTATTTTCATAGAATAGGTCGATTAAGGCATAAGTTGGGCGGTCGGAGCCGAAGGCGATTTCTAAAACATGGGGTGTGAATTTTTCTCCGTTTTCGCGTTGTGCTTCTAGTTTTTCTCCTGAGAACTTGGAGTGTTGTTTTAGGTCGTAGTCGGTTCGGTCGTGGACTCCGCACATTTCAAACCAGCCGTAGTTGTCTAATTGGACTTCAATGTCCCAGGCATCTTCTGCGTAGAATGCTTTTTCATCTGGATGGTGTTGTCTTAATTTTATTTTTTCTTTTGGGATTCCAAAGTTTACGAATTGAATGTAAGCAAGGTAGATGCACCAACCGTAGGCTTGAGAGTTTATAAATTTCTTTTTGAGAGCTTGTTCTAGGGAGATTGGTTTAACCACAGAGTTCTTTTCTTGGCTTTTGTAATCCCAAAATGGCAGGAGCTCTTTTTTTATTGCTTCGTATTTTTCCCAGGAGTTTTTTGTTTTTGGGTCGAGGAAGATTTGGCCTTCTGCTTGGGTGAATTCTCTTCCGCGGAGGACGTGTTGGCGTGGGGAGATTTCGTTACGGTAGGCTTTGCCGATTTGGAAGACTCCGAAGGGTAGTTTTTTACGGAAGTATGTTAAGAAGCGGGGAAAGGGGAGGTAAGTTCCTGTGGCTGTTTCTGGCCTTAACGAAGCGTCTTCGCCTGCAACTTGAGTTTTCATCATTAGGCTTTGTTGCTCAATATTTTTTTCTAGGGCACATTTGCAGGAGGGGCAGGTTATTTTGTTCTTTTCTATGAATTCTAGGATTTTTTTGTCTGAGAAAGAGTCTGCTGGGACATCGCGGGTTTCTTCGATTAGTTTGTCTGCACGGAAGGCTGCTTTGCATTTGGAGCATTTGATTATTCTGTCTGAGAATGTTTCTAGGTGGCCGGAGGCTTTCCAGACTGTGTCAGGGAGGATTGTTGGGCCTTCGATTTCCCGCATGCCTTGGGAACTGAATACGCGTCTTATTGAGTTTTCTACTTTGTTTTTTAGGAGTTTGCCTAAAGGACCATAGGTATAGAAGCCGGCGAAGCCGCCGTAGATTTCAGGGGAAGGGCCCCAAACAAGGCCTGCTTCTTTAATGAATGCGAGGAATTCTTTTTCTGAGTCTTTTATTGGTGGGTGGTTTTCTTTGTGGGGGATTTCTTTCTTTTGAGAAGGGGTTTCTTTTTTTGAGAAGGGTTTTTCTTTTTTGGGCATGTTAGAAAGAGAGAATTAGGGTATAAAATAGTTTCTTTAAGGTTGGGGAAAGGTTTTTATAGGGAAAAATTTGGAAAAGGTTATGGGTAGAAGAAGAATTTACAAAAGCAAACCGTTAGGGCCAGTTGGGTGTTTAGATGAGCCGCGTTGGGGTCGACAGAGTTTTGGAAATATGAGTGGGTTTGGAAGAGTAGTTATATTCACAGATGAGCATATGGGTGGTCCGTTGTATGAGTCAGAGTGGTATGGTAGAGATTTTAATCGGAAAGATGGGTCTGTTCCAATAACTGGTGCTGAAAGAGGAGAGTGTTCTCCAAAGGCGTTGGAAGTAGGGAGATTCAATATTCACCTAAGTTTTGCTAAGGGAGGAGAGAGGCCACAGCACGAATTTGATTATATAGAAGCTGATGAGATTGTAGATGTATTTCCCGCAGACATTTTGAGAGTCTTGTTTATGTAATTAACTTCCAAATTATATTTTTAGTTCAGAAACTAGAAAGAAAGATATATAAATTCTACTCATTCGAAAAAATAAAAAGAAAAGGGCTTATTTTTGAATTCCGCCCATTCTACATACGGTCGTGTTGCAGTCAGGGCATTTGCCCTTAGCTATCTTTGTCCCTTTCTTTGTCTTGGATTCTTTAGGGTCCTTAATCTCGACCTTTTTCTTACATTTAACGCAATATCCGGTTGTTGCCATGGAATGACCTCCTTTTCGTAAAACTCACAGGAAATAGGAGTTTATAAGTTTTTTTAAAGGGAGATTTGTCCGGAGTTGCAGAAAACATAGCGATTTCGATTTCCCGCTGACTCGACTATGCACACACTATCTCCCCAATTTTAGCGAAATCGCGTAACTCTGGACAGAGCTTGGAGATATTTTTTATGTTAACAAAGAAATTTAAACTAGAAAAACGTTTTTATTATATGAACAAAAAAGGGTTTAGTAAACCAATTGCAGCTGTTTTGATTGTCTTACTTGTTATTGCAGTAGTTATAATAATCATTTGAATTTTGATGACGCTGTTGATTATTGTCAAAGTAATAGTGGTTGGTTGCCTTATGCGATTGAACTGACGCAGATTTGTGATGATTTTGATTTAAGGCCCGGAATAGATAGTATTGGAAGGGTGAGGGTTGCGGATGTTAAAGATGACGGGCATAAAAATTGGCATGATAAAGGTTTCCATTTTTCAAGTCCTGAATGTGGTGATGTGAGTTATGATTTTTGTGGGACGCAGAGAATGAACAGTGATTGTGAATGGGGAGAAGGATTGTACGGGGATGATCAAGAAGTTGGTTTTGTTTGTTTGAGATATTCGGGGTATATCCTTCCAACTGAATGTCAAGATGGGATTGATAATGATAATGATTTTTATACAGATTATCCAGACGACCCAAGCTGTGATTCTCCTGGAGCTGATTCAGAGGCGCCGTTTGATCCGGGCAGGACAGAGTGTTCTAATGGTTTTGACGATGATAATGACGGGGCTGAGGATTATCCAGAAGATTTTTCTTGTGGTTCATTGGAAGATACAAATGAAGTGATCCCAAAGGCAAAGTGTCAGGATTTGTTTGATAACGACGGAGATGGAGAAATAGATTATCCGGCTGATAGTGATTGTGAAAGTTTGCAAGACAATTCTGAAAAGGGAACTCCAGGGGCTTTTCTTGATGCGGTTTTAGATTTTATGAAACAGATTATTTCTGCTGGTTGTGCAGAAGGTGATGTAGATAATGGAGACGGAACGTGTACTGCGACTTTCTTTTCTTCGGGAGGTGACGGGAGTGTTAGTGTTACAGCAGCAGACTGGAATGTTGCTCATTATGCAAGTAGCGGAACTGCTTTGTATGGGGGAACTGTTTCCTACATTAGCGGTTCTTATTCTCCAACACAATATTCGATTTATAGGACTTTCTTACCGTTTGATACTTCTCGTTTAGAAGATGATGTTGAAATTTTAGATGCAAGCTTGAGGTTTACGACAGGGCCTTTGATTATTAATGAAGATGATGATGGGAATGATTTTATAGTCTTGGTTCAAACTAGTCAGATTAGTCCAGACTCTTTGATAGCTGAAGATTATGATAATTGTGGTTCGGTGGATTATCCGATTGAAGGAAGTGATAGGATTGATATTAGTGATTTGTTGTCGAATACAGATTATGAAATTGATTTAACTCAGCCTTTGTGGATACAAGAAGATGGTTGGACTTTGCTCGGATTGAGGGAGGGGCATGATGTTGCGAATAATGTTCCGGATGGTAGGAGCTGGCTTACTGTGAGAACATCTGAAAGTGGCAATCCCTCGGAGTTGAAAGTTGTTTATGTTCCTTGATTTTGGTTGAGGGGAATATTTATATAATCTCGAAAAGGTTTTTTTATTGAGTACGGCCCTGTAGCTCAGCCTGGATAGAGCGACTGCCTTCTAACGAGGGAAACCACGTCTATTTTAGAGGTGGAAGAGAGCAGTAGGTCGCAGGTTCAAGTCCTGTCAGGGCCATCTCGTTACTCCGCAGCGAGCAGGTCCGCAGCCATTAGGCGAGGAACCGCACAGCAAGAGAGGAACGAGATGGGGAGGGTGGTGGAAAGAAAAATGCGCAGATGGCGAAGTGGTTAACGCGCTCGGTTGCAGCCCGAGTATTTCCTGGGTTCGAATCCCAGTCTGCGCTTTTCTCTTTTTCCAAAGATTTAAAAACGACCTTTCAGAATAGTGAATATGGAACTTGAAATTTTAAAGCAGGAAAAGAATAATCTTGATGCAAAGCTAGACAATATTACTGTTGCAGAGATTTTGAGGGTTTATTTAAACAAGCAAGGAATTGAGTTTGCTGCTTGGCGAAGGGAACATCCTTCAAAGCCAATTGTCATGAAAATTACAAGCAGTGGCAAGACTGTGAAGAAGGAAGTTAGTGATGCTGTTGTTGATGTAAAGAAGGACCTGGATAAGATTGTTAAGGGTGTAAAGAAATAAAAAAGGATTTATAAAATTAGAAACCCTTAAAAATAAGTGTTGATTTGTTTTTATGGAGGTGAAAATGACTTGTATTAATTGGACCTTGACAGTGTTTGCCCTTGCTACATTTGGGTTCGGGGTCTGGCCTTGGGCTGGATCTGCGGCGAGTACGTGGGTTGTCGGCATTGCAGCAGTATTGGTTTTGATTACTGCGTGGACTGGTGTTGAGTGTAAGCCTTGCGCAAGGAATGAGGAAATGGCTGTAAAACCTGTGGCAAAGAAGACTGTTAAAAAGAAATAATTGTTGTTTTTGTTTTATCATTATTTTTATATATTTGTTTATTTGTAAATTTAGATGGTTAAAGTATCAGCAGGGTCTTATGATTTGAATAAATGGTTGCACGGAGGTTATGATAGTGATATAGTTACGGTTTTGTATGGGGGGCCTGGAACCGGGAAGACTAACTTTTGTTTACTTGCTGCTGTGTCGCAAGCGAAGAAAGGAAAGAAGATAATTTTTATTGATACTGAGGGGGGTTTTAGTATCGAGAGGGTGAAGCAGCTTGTTGGAGATAAGGAAGATCATAAAGAAGTTTTGAAGAATATTTTTCTTTTGAAGCCAACTAGTTTTGATGAACAGAAGAAGGCTTTTGTTGAATTGAACAAGAGATTGAAAGATCAAATTGATTTGATTGTTGTGGATGGGATGACGATTCTTTATCGGTTGGATTTTGCAGATGCGCGGGAAAAGAACGAGGAGGCTGTTCAGACGATTAATTCTGAACTCGCAAGGCAGATGAAAACACTTGCAGAAATTGCGAGGAA
This sequence comes from Nanobdellota archaeon, assembly GCA_018817405.1. Lineage (GTDB taxonomy): Archaea > Nanobdellota > Nanobdellia > Pacearchaeales > GW2011-AR1 > UBA73. The sequence goes on along the minus strand of JAHITZ010000046.1, from coordinate 50,211 downwards.
GAAAGAGATTCCGGTTTTGGTTACTAATCAAATTTACAGGTGGGAGGATGAGGACAGGATGGTTGGGGGAGATATTTTGAAATATTGGGGGAAGTGTTTAATTGAGGTGGTGAATGATAAAGGTTGTCGTGAAGTATTTTTGAGGAAACACAGGTCTTTGCCGGAGAAGTCTATGACGTTTCAGATTTATAATGGTGGGATACGGAAGAGGGGTTGGATTTAACGTTTAGCAGATTTCCACATAAATTCGAAGTAATTTTTGTAACTTCGGGCGATATCTTTGTTTTTTATCAGAATGATAACAGGCTTGTCTTTCATTAGATGGATTGTGACATTATCTCCAAAGACAGAGGTTGTTGCTTCGCTTTCTACATTAAGGTATCTGAATTCGAACTCTTTAAATCCAAATGCTTCAGTCCCCTTGTATCTTTTGTTTCCTAAGATTTTAACTTTCATCTTTGATTTTATTACTTGTTTGTAAACAGAAGGCATTTCGTATAGTGCGTAAAAAATTCTTCCTGTTGAGCCGAAGGAACAGAATTCTTTTTCTTTTAATGCGTGGCTGATTAGTGTTCTTATTCCTTCTTTTCCTTCGTAAACTTTTATTTCGGTCTGTTGCTGTTCTGTTCTTTTAATTTTACCCAGTTCTTTTATTAGCTCCTCAATCAATGATTCTTTTGCTTTTATGGGATTTAGAAGACTTTCTGGATTAGAGCAGGAAAATGTTTTTTTGTTTTCCCTTACTATGTAGTTTACTTGACCTTTTTCGATTAGGTGATTTAATATTGTGTAGGTGAGGGTTCTGTCCATCCCGAGGTTTTTGGCTATTTGGTTGGCTGTTAATTGACCTTTTTTTGTTAGCTCTAAGTAAACCTTTGTTTCGTTGCCTGTTAGACCTGCTTGTTGGAGTTTTTCATTGATGTCCATTTTAGTTGTTATTAAAAATAACAACTTAGGTTTAAATAGGTTTTGGAAGGGCAAAGATTATGACGAAGACGAAATCAGTTTTGTACATGCCGGATGGAAACAGAAGATTTGCTAGGAAGGAAGGGATTCCTTTTAGCGAGGCTTATCATGCTGGCGCTAGGACATTGAGGTTATTTTCTGATTTTTTTGTTGCTGAAGGAAGATCAGAGCAGTTTGTTTTTCATGTAATGTCTGATTATACTCATAAAAGGACTGATCTAACTTTAGGACCAATTTATGATGCAATTAGAGAATGTTTTGGAGAATTGCAAGAAGATAGGTTTTTTGAGAATAGAGCGATTAAGTTTAGAGCAATTGATCATTCTGGAAAAATTCCTCTTGAATTAAGAGGGGCTTGTGAAAGATTAGAGAGAGCAAGTTTGAATGGTGCTTCTGGAGAAGTTGTTGTTTTATTAGGGTATTCCCTTGAGAAGGATTATAACGATGCACTTGCGGGAGGTCCTAAGAATTATGAGGAGTTAAGAGGACAGCTTCTTTTTCCAGACATAGACTTGGTTATAAGACCTAAGGAGATGAGACCTTCAAGTGGTCCTGTTTATGCAATGGGCCAGTCACAGATAGTTGTTTTAGATAAGTTAAACCCGGAAGTGGAGAGGGCTGATTTGTTGAGAGTTTTGGAGGAGTATGATCGCTGGAAATCTTACAAGGAGGAAAATAATCCGGCCCACAGAATTTGAAAATGAGAAGTATGGAAGAAGAACAGAAGTCTAAAATAAAAAGGAAAATTAGATCTTATGGGCGGGCAACGAGATTAAGTTTGGCTCCTCTTTATTGTTGGGGCTGTTGGATTGGCGACCTCTATATTTGCAGGATCTCGTCATGTTTCCCCTCCTCAAGACTTTCCTGTTCAGAGATATGATTCTCTTGTTGAACTCAGAGAAGATTTTAGAGATGCAGGGAGCTGGGAAGAAGATGTAAGTGCTTATCTTTCTGATAATTATAGAGAATTAAATGTTCCAAGAGGTTTCCCTATTCTTCAAGCGTATGAGGCTGAAATAAAAGATTGTCGCGGATTAATAGAAGATATCTCTAGAAGAGCAGTTGAGTATTGTGATAATGAGATTGAAGAAATCAGAGGAGATTCTCAATTCAGGGATTATTTTGGTGAATTAGACAAGTGGAAAGAAATTGAGTTAAGTGCGCCAGCGTGCTCTTTTTTTTGTGGGAGCGGTTTTTGTCTTGGGATGATTTCGTTAATGAAAAAAGATGAGCTCGGAAGGAGGTTAAAGAAAGAAAATGAAGGAAGAAGAACCTGAAGAAACAAGAGAAGAGAAAGAAAGCACGTTGGAAGGACTTTTAGGCTTAGCTACTGGACTTGGCTTAGCTGTGTTCCATTCGACTCAGATGTATAAATTAATGGATAGGGCTGGAATGTATGTGACAGGTGAGCTTCCAGGTGTTTTTTCAGAGTTAGGAAGCCCCGAAGGAGTTGGATATCAGCTAGCTGCAGCAGCAGGTACTGCTGCCTTGTTTTTTGGAGGATTATATCTTGGGAGATTGGCTGGGAGAGAGATTAATAGATTGAGAAGAAACAAATAAATACCCCTCCCGCTTTTCTTCTACATGGTGAAGAAGGAAATGAATTATTCTGAGTTTGTGGAGGTTTATGAGGGGCTTTATGCTACGACAAAGAGGCTTGAGAAGGAGACGATTCTTGCGGGTTTTTTGAATAAGCTTGCTAAGGAAGGTGAGCCGGAGTGGATTTATCTTTTGAGGGGGAAGGTGACTCCGGATTATGATGATAGGCTTCTTGGAATTTCAGACAAGTTGACAATTAAGGCGATTGCTTTTGCGTTTGGGATTAGAGATACTGAGATTATGAAGAGTTACAGGAAGGTTGGTGATCTTGGGGAATTGGCCGAAGAGTTTGCTGGGAAGAAGAAGCAGACTAATTTGTTTGCGAAGAGGTTGACGGTTTCCAAGGTATTTAATAATTTTAGGAAGATAATGGGTATTGAGGGGAAAGGGGCTGTGAGTGGGAAGACTGCTTTGATTGCTGAGTTGTTTGGGAATGCGACTGGGAAGGAGGCTAAGTATATTGCTAGGACTTTGGTTGGGCAGTTGCGCGTTGGAGTTGCAGATGCTACGGTGCGGGATGCAATTGCAGAGGCGTTGTTTCCGGATGAGAAAAAAGAAATGAGTGTAAAGATTGAGGTTGCGTATGATATGGCGAATGATCTTGCTGTTGTGTTTGAGGCTGCTTCGAAAGGGAAGAAGGCGTTGGAGAAGATTGATATTGTGCTTGGGAGGCCGATGAATGTGATGTTGCCTGTGAAGGTTACGGAGATTAAGGAAGCGTTTAGGATTTGTGGGAAGCCGGCGGCGATTGAGCACAAGTATGATGGGTTTAGGGTTGTGATTAATAAAGTTGGGAACGATGTTTCTTTGTTTACTCGAAGGCTTGAGAATGTTACTAAGCAGTTCCCGGATGTTGTTAGGACGGTAAAGAAATATGTTAAGGCTCGCGAGGTGATTTTGGATAGTGAGGTTGTTGGTTATGATCCGAAGACAAAGACAATGCGGCCGTTTGAAGCCATAAGCCAAAGGATTCGGAGGAAGTATGATATTGAAAAACTAGAGAGGGATTTGCCAGTTGAGGTTAATGTGTTTGATGTTATTTATTACAATGGAAAGAGTTTGATGCAGGAGGCGCTCACTAAGCGGCGGAAGGTTTTGGAGAAGATTATTCCGCATGAAAAATGGAAGATAAGACCGAGCATGCAGATTGTTACGGATAGTGAGGAGAAGGCACTAGAGTTTTACAAAGAAGCCTTGAAACTTGGTGAAGAGGGAATCATGGTTAAGAATCTGAACGCTAACTATCAGCAAGGTAGAAGGGTTGGTTATTGGGTGAAGATGAAACCGGCCGCGAATGATTTGGATTTGGTTATTACAGGAGCTGAATATGGGAGTGGGAAGCGTGGGGGTTGGCTTACGAGCTATATTGTTGCTTGTCAATCTAATGGAGACTATTTAGATGTTGGGAAGGTTTCTTCAGGGCTTAAGGAATTGGAGCAGGAAGAGGGGACGACATATGCTGAGATGACGAAGTTGTTGAAGCCTCTGATTGAAAGCGAGAAGGGGAAGGTTGTTAGGGTGAAGCCGAAGATTGTTGTTTCTTTGACGTATCAGAATATTCAGGGAAGCCCGACTTATAATTCAGGGTTTGCGATGAGATTTCCTAGGATTACACATTATAGGCCGGATTATCATTTGAAGGATATTGCTACATTGGATGATATCAAGATTGAAGTTAAGAGGGCTCAGAAGGGAATGAGTCATCTGGGATGAGGGGTTCTGGGAGAAGGGTGTGAGTCATTTGGGTTAAAGGGGAAGGGGTTATTTAGGGTAGATTGGGTGTTGGGGAAGGGAAAGGAGTTTGGGGTGGGGGGGTGGAAGGAGTCATCTGGGGGGTTGGAGAAGTCATTTAGGTTAGAAGATTATTTAATCTTTAATTTGTTGATAGGGAAATGAAAAAAGTTGTGATTTATTTGATTATTGGGGTTATTGTTGTATCAGCGTTTGGTTATTTTTATCTGTTTGGTGAGGTTGTGAGAGAGTCTCCAGATGAAACTAATCTAAAAAAGAGTGGAGTAGAGAACGGTGCTGTAGAAAATGCTCCTTTTGGAAATCATAACTCGGTTGGTTGGATTGTCATGTTGAAAGAACCTGGCGTTTTAGAGAAAAAAGTCGAAATTGATAAAAGCGATGAGAGTACAACGATGTTGCTCACGCAACATCGAGAAAAAATACAAAATCAACAACTTTCTTTTGAGAGGGAACTTCGGCAAATTGTCCCAAACGGAAGAATAAGGGCCAAATTTAAGAATGTATTGAATGCAATTTCTGTTAGCGGCGATTTTACACAAGAACAGTTAAATCAACTTCAATCTTTAGAAGAGGTAGAAACGATAACGCCAAATTGGCGTTTTGATTTTTTATTAAGAGATTCTGTTCCTTTAATAAATGCAGATGATGTTTGGGAACTTGATAGAAATGGAAGACCTTGTGAGCCAGGCCTGCCCGCCCATATAACAGGTAATCCGATAAGTGAAATATCTCCTGAACCAACAACTGAACCTACTCCGAGAGAATGTTTGACAGGAAAAGGGGTTACTATTGGCATTATTGATAGTGGTGTTGATTATACTCATGCTGATTTAGGTAGCTGCACTACACAACAATTTCTTAATGGAGAATGCGAAAAAGTAATTAGCGGTTATGATTTTGGAGATGACGACTATGATCCCATGGATGAAATTGGGCATGGAACACACGTAGCTTCAATTGCTGCTGGGGATGGTGTTTTGAAAGGGGTTGCACATGGTGCAAGTATTGTCGCATATAAGGTCATCGGTAGTGGAGATATTAACCTGACTGCAGTAGGAGATAATATTCTTCAGGCTATAGAAGCAAGTGTTGACCCAAATGGTGATGGGAATTTTAGCGATAGGGTAGATATTCTTAGCATGAGTGTGGGTTTTGGATGCTGGCCATATACCTCAGAATGCGGACCAGATGATATCTTTTCACAAGCAGTTGACAATGCTGTGTCATTGGGAGTAACAGTGGTTGTTGCTTCAGGAAATGATGGTGCTTTTGGTGGAGGAGAAGAATCGATAGGCACCCCTGCAACAGCAAGAAAAGCAATTACAGTCGGTTCGGTTGATAAAAACTTAGAGTATGTTCCGTCGAGTTCAAAGGGGCCTGTCCGATGGGAAAATACAGAAAAAGATTTTGTTTTGAATAAGCCAGATGTTGTTGCGCCAGGAGTTGAAATTTGTGCGGCTCGCGCGTTTTTGTATCAGGGGGGAGGATCTTGCATTGATGAATCTCATGCTTTGGGTAGCGGGACAAGCATGGCAACTCCGCATGTTTCTGGGCTTGTAGCACTTATGCTTCAAAAGAATCCTTTTTTAACTCCTGAAGAAATAAAATCCGCCATCAAGAGTACAAGTCATTTACTAGTTAACCAAAAACCCCTAGTTAATTATCAAGGAGCAGGAATTATAGATTCAATACAAGCAGTTTTTTCTGATAAGCCGATTTTTGTTTATCTTGAACCTATTGAAAAAGAGTTCGGGAGCGAACAAATAATTATTCGAGGAAAAATAAATAATGAAAATTTGGAGTACTACGACCTTTCTCAGTCACTTCTTCATCCGACCGTAGCTATTACCGAGTTAGACGAATGGCATGTAATAGACTCACAATACAACCCAAATACTGGAATAATTGAGGGTGGATTTAATTTTAGCAATAGTAAGAAAAGAGTCATACGTTTGCGCGCGGTCAACACCCTTGGACAAGAATTCGTAGATTATGGTTACCTTTACTTAGAAGGATGCGGAAACGGAATCTGTGATAGGGGGGAAAATTTTACTTTGTGTCCAGACGATTGTATTATTCATATTTGTACAGCAGAAGAATTAGATTTGCTTCCCCTTCACTATATTGATCGTAAATATTTACAAAACCAGACACCATCATATAAAATATATCAAGAGTGTGATATTGATTTTGGGTCGTATGAATACAAAGACTATTTTGAACCAATACCCTTATATTATGGGACCACTTATCAGGGCAGAGGGCACATGATAAAAAACTTAAATTATGAAACAAATGACTCTATTGCAAGTTTATTTACCTTGAAACGAGATCATCCACCTCCACCTTATCCAACTCCAGAAAGCACTTACTTCGCAGGATTTGGAATAGAAAACGTTACTCTTAAATCGCAAACCACCTGTGGTGGGTTGTTTTCAGATTTATTGGGGGATGAGAATTTAACAATTAAAGCATTATATGTAAAAGATGGTTTGGTAGAATGCTCCTTTGCCGGAGGGTTGGTTGGAATGATCAGGGAAGGAGACGAACAAACTGGGGACATTTTAATTAACTATGTCTATTCTAATATTTTTGTAAATGGTGCTACAAGCGGTGGGATAATTGGATTTGTAGAGGAACCAGCAAGGATTATAATGAACTTGTCGTACTGGGATACTCAAACTTCTGGGCAATCAGAAAGCGCGGGCGGTGGTGACGGTAGAACTACTGAAGAGATGACGACAGTGCCTAGGCCCAATAATACATATGTTGATTGGGATTTTTTTGCTGTATGGGAACAGGAAGATGGAGATTATCCGAAATTGAGGGTTAATGGTTAAGAAGGCTCAGGAAGGAATGAGTCATCTTGGTTAAATCTCATCCTCAAGAATTTCAATCCCAGAACCCGATATTTCATTATAATCCTCTTCGGCTTTTTCTGTTGAACGAGTTTTTCTTCGTTGTTGGATTCTTTCCATTTCTACTTCCTGAGCTTTTTCCATGATCTCTTGAGTTGAAAGGTCGAACTCTTTGCCATCTTTTCTTAGGTTGATGTCGAGGGCTTTTTGGATTTTGTTGATTAGGATGAAGTCTTTTGTAGGGAGACGGCCTGTTTCAAGGATTTTGATTTTTTCTTCGGGCTCGTTTATTTGTTTGGCAAATTGCTTTCTTGTAAGACCCATTCTTTTCCGTTGAAGGCGAATGTGCCAGTGGAAGTTGTCAAGAAGTTCTGAAATAACCTGCTGTTCTCTCCAGTCAGGTTTTTTTGATATGTAGTCTGTAAAAGGTCTTTTTGGTTCTTTTTTTTCAGTGTGAGAATAAAAAGAAGGGGTTGTGCCTGGGTTGTTTAGAGGAATTTCTGGTTTTTTTAAAATTACAAGGCCTTCTCTTCTTGCATAACTTTCTGGGACTTTTACAATTCTTCCTTCTTCAATTGCTTCTACCAGGTTTTCAGAGTAAGGGTCCATTGCAGAGAAAGAAATCAAGGGTTTTTATTGTTTGTTGGCATTTAATATATATGACCTTCTAAGCGTTGAGGATGATCTTATTAGTTTAAGAACAAGGTATTTTGTGTTTTATTGTCTTCTGAGTTTTCAAACATGATTTTTTCTAGGTCTTCTACAGACTGAAGTTCTGTTATCTTTTGTTTCTGATTTATTATAATCATCGGGGTTGTATTTAACTCATATCTTTCTTTTAATATGTTAAGGGATTTTACATTCGTGTCATAAGCTATTGGAATCAGAACTATACTGTCTCCATGTTTTTCTTTTAAGTCTGATAAGACCTTGCTGAATGTTATTTGTCTTGCTTGTTTGTTTGTGCTGGGGTTGTCATATTGGTAAAGATAGACTATTACATTAGTTTTACTTGGGCATTTTTGTTGGAGTTGAATCATGTTTTTCCAGAGCATAACTCTGAGTAAGTCGTATCGTTTGTGAAGTCTTACAATATCTTCTGTTATTCTTGTGGCGGCATCGTATTTTCCTAATTTTCTTGCTTCAAGGTAAATTCTGTCAGCGTAGTCTATATTTTCTTTCAATGCTTGTTCACAACTAGATTCAAACATGCTAAGGAGTTCTCCCTCTAATTGGATATCAAAGATATCTGTCTCTGCTTGAAAATATAGTTCTTCTATTTTGTTTGCTCTAGAACTTTCAAATAAAACTCCTAAGAATATGCCTGTCCAGAATATAACCATTGCTATGATTAATGCCTCCCAAAAAACGTGTTTGTTACTTAACATTTTCACCAAGTTAAATCCTTCCTTGCAAATTTATAGATTGATGCAAACCATACTATGGGGTAAACTGATAGATAAACAATAGTATAAAAAAGTATGTTAAAGAATTTTTTAGTAGTTATGTTCTGCTCATATTTTGTTTTGTTTAGGACGTACCACGAGTATATTGTTGAAAGCGTAAAAAGAACATCAAAGAAAAATATAATCACAGAGGGGTATAAATTAATTTCTTGAAGTTTGAATATCGCAGAATCTGTTGTTATTGAGTATCCTACTGTTAAGAATCTCACAGCTAAGAATTTGAATACTAGGTAGATGGAAAATATGAATGTTAGCAAGCTCATGATTATACTGAATGAGACAAATGGTAAAATGAATGCTCCGAACATTCCTTTTCTGAAAAACATCTTTCTGTATTTTGAGATTGCTTGTAGTCCACCCATCCCCCATCTCATTCTTTGCTTAAACCACACTTTATAATTATTTGGGGCAACTGTTGAGACATCAGCATCAAGACACATTCCTGTTTTATAACCGTGATATAACATATTCCAGGTAATATCTATATCTTCTGTAACTGTGGCTGGGTCAAAACCTCCGACTTCCAAAATATATTTTTTTCTATACAAACTTAAAGGACCATTAGTAACATAAACTGAATCAATAAAATCCAAGAGTTTTCTGCTCCATCCCATTATTAAGTATTCTATTGACTGAATCTTTGCCAGTCTATTTTTTTCCTTGTTCCTTACCCTAACAAAAGAAGTAACCGCCCCCATGTTTTGGTTAGAAAAGAAACCACTTAGTTTCTTTAAAGAACTTTTGCTAGGGAAACTGTCAGAGTCCACGACTGCTATTAATTCTCCTTTTGCTTTTTTGATTCCAATGTTTAAAGACCTTGCCTTGCCGAGATTTTTTTCATTATCAATTAGTTTTAGGTTCTTGTACCTTTTCATTAGTTTTCTAACTATCTTTGAGGTATTGTCTGTGCTTCCATCGTTTAAAACTATAACTTCCATCTTGTTCTTTGGATATTCCAAAGCCATAATGTGCTCTACCGTATCTTGGATACTTTCTTCCTCGTTGTGAGCAGGAGTTAAAACGCTAATCGAAAATTTTTTTTCAGGTTTCGGGTAGCTAAACAATTTTTCATTGTTTTTTATAGTTAAGATAATAAAGAAAGAAAAGAAATATAACGCAACAAACATAAATGTTAGATAGACTATTGTTATGAAGTCAGGCATCTTACACCTCTGAACTTTGGAAGGAGTTCCCTTTAGTTACGTGGAAATAGTCGTAAAATTTTTCTGTCAGGGAGAGTTCAGCAGTATGGCCTGTCTTTTTTTTGTTTACCAAACTAAGGTTAACGAAATTTTTTATGTGGTCGTATGCTTTGTTTCCACGGATTTTAACAATGACAGACTGCTTGATTGGCTGTTTGTAAGCGATGATTGCAAGGGTTTCTTGTTCTGCTTTTGTGAATTCGCTGGAGCCAGTGGCAAGTTTGTTTACCATTTCAACAAAATCTTCGGCAACGTCCATTTTCCAGGTATTTTCCTGCTTGATGATGTTTATTCCTGAATTTTTGTATTTATCTTCTAAGTCAGAGAGGGTTTTTTTCAGGAGAATAGGGTTGACATCTGTCAGAGTGATTAGTTCTTGGAGAGACATAGGTCTTCCTGAGAGGAAGAGAGCTGCCTCTATTTTTTTGGTATTTTGAAGTTCAATCTCAGAGTCAAGTTCTTCCACGCTTTTTTTAGTTATATGGTCTAAAGACATAAGAATAAGTGGGGAGGGGAGTTTTAAAGTTTTGTTGTGGCAGCAAGATTATGAAACTAAAATTGCTGTTTCTATGGCAATACCCCACCGATTTAACTTTGTTAATTGTTTGACCCTGTGGGGAAATTTGTAAGGTTCTACTTGTCCCTTGGAATCTTCTGTTAAGACCAAATTAAATCCCCAGGAAAAATGTTGCTTATAGTTTGTTCTATTACAAACTGCGTAATAGACTGTTTCGTCTCCGTCTGGATCATACACTGTAAATCTTGCCCTTAATTTTTCAAAAAAATCAACAACAAAATCATCAAGCGTGTCAGATTTTCTTTTAGAATACGTCTTCACCAAAAAAGTATCATCTCCTTCCTTTGTCCCCCACGAACAGGACATGAGTCTTAGTTTGTAAACTATGATTTATGTCATTAGTAAAGGTATAAATAGCTTTTGATTACATAAGAAAACCAATCAATAGACCTTCAATAATTGCAGCCAAGATTAGAAGGGGAATGATGAATATTAGGAAGGTGTTGATTGAATTGTAGAACCGGCGTTTGAATTCTTTGATGCGGGTTTTTTTGTTGAAGAAGATGGAAAAGCCGAGTTTAACTCCGAGGCCGAATGAAATGAAGATTGCTGGCAGTTCAAAGATGCCGTGGGGGATGAGGCGCCACCAAGAGACAAAACCTGAGATTTCATAAGTTTTTGCTAATACATACCCCAATACAACTCCGTTTGTGATGTTGCTTAGCAGTGGAAAAATTCCTAGGAAAATACCGAAGAGGATAGAGAAAAAAGAGCTTTGAAGATTGTTTTGAAGGATAAAGAAAACCATTTCTGTTGTGTTCAGGTCAGCTGTTTTTGCTATTAATTCTGCTAGGTATTTATCAATAAATATCAGGTGGGAGCTGAAGAGGAATCCGAAGATTGAGCCAAGAAGAAAGATAAATATTGAGATGTAAATGTAATTCTTGGTTTCTTTTAAATAGGAAAGAGCTTCTTTGAATTGGGTTTTTATTGAGAGATATTTTTTATTTTTCATAGTACTATTTGGGAAATGGAGTTTTAAAATGTATTTGTAGGAAGAAAGATTGTATGAAGAAAAATAATTATAACTCCGAACAGATTGTAAGGATTGTGTTATCTCTTCAAATTATGTAACAAAACTATTGTAGTTTATATTGTCTGGTCTTATTACCTAAACCTTCCCTGCAGTCTTTGGACTTTTTTTCTGTATCTTGTGCGAAGGTAAGAACCATAAATAATTCCTGCTAGAAATCCCCCGAAGTGAGCGACGTTGCCGATTGGCCAATTGAAAAGGATTGAGACGCCCCACATAATGAAGAGGACTAGTGGAACCATTACGTATGCTGGTAGGGAAAAGAAAGGTAGGAAGATTATCATAAACTTCAGGCGTGGGAGAAGGACGACGTAGAGACCTGCGATAGCAAAGATTGCACCGCTAGCTCCGACCATGAAGATGTCTGGAGAGCCGAAGATTCTTTGTCCTAAGTCAGTGAGGCCAAAAAAGCCTGCAAGAAGAACAGAGAGAATCCCTGCAAATAAACCTGAAAGAATATAAAACCACAAAAAGCGTTTTCTGCCGATAATTTTTTCACATAATCCTCCAAGAGAAAAGAGAACAAACATGTTTATCAGGAGGTGTCCAATGCCCCCGTGGACGAACATGTGAGTGATAAGAGTCCATAAAAATTTTCCCTGCAAAATGTTTTCTGGTTTAAGTGCAATGTAGTTTATGTAATCTTCTGAAAGAGCAAACAAGAAAAAACCAATTATTGAAGCAATGATGTTAATGATTATCAGCCAAGCTACCACAGAAAATTTTATTCTGCCTATGAGGCTTTTTCTCTTTTTTTTCTTTATGTAATAATTCATTTCCTTCCTTTATTAGAAAACCGTTTTAGCGCCTTGAATAGAGAACTTTTAGTCTTATCTCTTTTCTTCAGGACTTTCTTTTGAAATTTCTTTTTACCAGGTCTTTTTTTTGTTTTCTGTTTTTTCTTTTTTCCTTTGAATTTTTTAACAGATTTCTTTTTTATTTTTTTCTTGCCTTTTTCAGCTTTCTTTTTTTCTTTATCTCTTTCTAATTTTCTCTTTTTTCTTTCTTCTTCTTTCTCCTTTTTTTCAACTTTTAGTCTTCTTTCTTTTGATTTTTCCTCTTTTGCTTCTACGTTTTTTATCTCTTCATTTATTTGTGATTGTATTTCCTGTAATCCCTTAATTTCTTTTTTTATGTGTCCTGTAAACTCTGCAGGATTTTTCATCTTTAAGATTTCCCCGCATTCTGGGCAAGTGTAATCCTGAAGCAGCGCGTTTTCTTCGTTGTACTCAATGTCGCAATTTTCACAGTAAAAATGGCGTTCTGTTTCCAGGCTTTTTAACCGACTTTCTAGGCTTGTGCTTTCTTTTAGAATTTTTTCTTTGTATTTAAATAGGCTTCTTTTAGTCTTAAGAGTCCAGAAGTAAGTGTACCATCCGCCTTTTTTCTTATCTTTTTTTCTGATGAACTGGACCAAGCCAGAGTCGGCAAGTTTGTATAACATATTTCTTGTTTGATTTATTGTTAGGTCTAGTTTTTTTGCAATAAGAAATTCGTTTACATTTTGTTTTTTATATAAGATGTCTACTAGCTTTTCTGATTCTGGACCTGCGCAATCAGTTATTATCTTTTTAAGAAGTCTCTCTTGCATCCATTTAATTGAGAAAGTTGGGTTAAAAAGTTTTTGGTTTGTTCAGTATCCCTGCATAGACTCTCCAAATTTATTTTTTGCTCCCACCCAACCCACCCTGCTGGTTCAATTTCGTGCAATTTTCGTCGTTGAATTTTTCCCGCACGAAATTGATTATTTGTTGCAAAAAATAAATAGATTTCCTGAAATTCGCTATCCCACATTCACTTCGTTCACTCGTAGCAAGCTGCGTGGTATTAAACCCAAGGGGGAATAAATCCGCAATTTTTATTTTTGTGCGGATATGCTGTTGTTCAGTATATCTTTTGTTGGTATCTGGGACATCGAATTGAAAGATAACTTTTTATAGTGTAATTTCTTGTAAGATATGAGGTTAAAATGTTCTTTAAGAAAAAAGAGGATGAGTCGAAACTGCCTGATTTGCCTCCTTTGCCTGGATCCTTTCCTGGTGCAAAAGGAAATGTTGCTTCGCGGGAAAGTGTGAGTAAATGGGAGGGTTCTGTTCCTGCATTTCCTAAGCCAGAGGGTAAGGAGACAAAAGAAATTGTAAAAGAGAAAGAGTCAGGAGATACTGGGTGGTCTGAAAGGAAAGATACATTTTTACATCCCTCTATTTCTACAAGACCAGAAGAAGAGAAAGAAGTCAAGCTTATGGAGATGGAAGAATGGCATCCTTCAACTTCTCAAACTGGAGGACAAGGACTTGAGTTTCCAGAGCATTCTGGATTAGAAGAAGTAGAAGAAAGTGAATCTGAACCCGAGCCAAGATATGTTGTTGAGCCGCCTCCAAGAATTGTGAGAGCCAAAGTTCCAGAGCCAAGCTCTGCAGATGTTTTTGTTAGGATTGATAAATTTCATTCTGCTAGAAAGGCTTTGACAGAAGTAGGAAGCAAGTTAGAAGATATAAACGATCTTGTGAAGAAAATTAGAGAAACAAAGTTGAGAGAAGAGCAAGAAATTACTTCTTGGGAAAAGGACCTGATACATCTTAAAAGCAGAGTTCAGACTGTTTCAGAAAATATTTTTGAGAAGGTGGAATAATAAAAGCTATGCAAAGATGTTAAGAATAATTAATAAAAGAACATGGAAAGGACGTAATGTATTTGGATATTTTATTGAGGGAGTTAATAATGAGTTTAATTATTTTAGAGGGTGGAGAAGATGAAGTCCGAATACAATGAAAACAGGAAATTTTCAAGCATTCCGACTTCAGGAGGCAGGAGAAGATGAAGTCCGAATACATTAGGTTATCTCCGCCGGAAAAAGATTACGGGAAGAAGCATTTGCTTAGCAGCCAGTTGGAACTTTTGAATTTAATTCAGAGTTTTCAGAAATACAGGTCTTTAAGAAATGAAGAACTTGTTTTGAAAGTTGCTTTGAAGAATAAGACTGAGGAGACTCTTACATGGATTGATAAACTGGAGAGAATTTTGCCAAAGGCGCATTATAAAGTTCCTGTTGGGCTGGCGGGGGAGAAGGAAAGGAAGAAAAGGGAAAGGAAGTTGTCGTTGCAGGAGGAGATTGATAAGATAAGGGCAAAGTTGGGAAAGTTGAATAGGGGGATGTAGTCTTCTGTTGTATAAATGTTTAAATAGAATTCTCTTGTGGGATTTCTATGAGTGAAGAAGCTGTTAAGGATGGAACGAGAGAAGATGAAGATGGATTTGATCCTGAATCTTATGTGACGCATCGTCCTCCGAAGCAAAGTGCAGAACCGATTCAGATAGGTCGGTTTAGTGAGGCAGACCGAGAAGTGTTTAATGATAGGTTGAAGGCGTTGGGGGTTTTTGATGTTTTGGAAGTGCCTGCTGAGAGTGGAGAGGCTAGTGAGGCGTTGGCTGATGCTGATGGCACAGGGGGGAGTTGTGAATTGAAATATAAGATCCTTTCGGAGCAACCTGATTTAGTACCGATGGTTAGAACTTCTGTGACTTTGTATCCATTTTGATGGGATTAACCTTGATACTGAAGAAGCTGGAGAAGATGCTGGAGAGTTGGTTGATGGGGGGGAGGGGCTTGGTGAGGGAGTTGTTAAGAGAAATGTGGCTTGGTATGGTGTCTGTAATGATGCGGAGTGTGGGCGAAGAGGGAAGAATTTTGTTGTTCCTGCGGAAAAAGGGTTTTGTGGAGGTTGTGGGAAAGAATATCAGAGTGTTGTATCTGTTCCGGAAAATGCTTTTTTTGTTAGGGAAATTGTGCCTGGTGTTTTAGAGAAGGAGGCTGAGGGTGTTGGTGGAAATGGGAATGGCAGACAGAATGGTGGGGCCCATTATAATGAGAGATTTGGAGATCTTGCGTTTAGAGTGATTCAGGACTCTGGTTATTTGCTGGGTACTTATGTGAAGATTGTAAATGAACCTGAATCTTTGGAACGTGCTATTTGTATTTACAAGCCAGCAGAAGGTAAGGAGGGTTTTATTCAATTGGGTGTGGTGGAGCGAGAGGATCGTGGAAAACTACGGGCTTGGGCATATTCGAAAAACTTTTTAGATAGTGTGCTTGGTGTTGCAGCGAGGATTGGAAAAGAAAAAGGTGAAAAAGTTAGGGTAGATTTGGTCAATTGGATAGGGGACATTCTAATTTTTCCTTCATCAGGCACATCGCGATCAGGAGAGGGCTCTTTTTTGGAAGGAGATGCTCTTAGAGATTATTTAATTTCTGAGTTTGGAAGAAAATTGGAGGGTTCTGGGATTGGGGCCGCGCAGACTGTTGGTGGCGTTGGAAGATCTATTGTTTTTTTTGAGGAAATGGATCCAATTAGAACTGTTGGGAGGAGATGGTTTAAGGAAAGGGAGTTTAGTCAGCAGAGGGGTGTTATTGAAGGTGTTTTAGCTTATAAAGTCGATGGGGTGGGAGCTGCGAGTTATGACATTGGGACTTTGACAGGATATGGGAAGTTTGGGACATATGTTGGTCCTGAAAACTGGAAGCTTAATACTTATGGTTTGAATAATGCTAGAGTTTTAACGCCTGTTGTTAGAGGGTTGACAGATAGAGATGGGGTCAACCTCAGGGTTTTTGAAAGTCCTGATAAAGGAAAGACCTTTAAGGGAAAGAGAACACTCGTTTAGTGAAAGTTTTATATACAATCTGTTTTTTGATTAGTTATGGCAGGCAAAATAAAAAACCGTTGGGAACTGATAAAGAAATTTATTGAATTCTTTAAGTCGAAGCACCATCGGGAGATTCCCAGTGCGAGTTTGATTCCGGAGAATGATCCGACTGTGTTGTTTACGACTGCTGGGATGCACCCTTTAGTTCCTTATTTACAAGGGCAGGGACATCCACTTGGTAGGAGATTGGTGAATGTGCAAAAATGCATTAGGACTAGAGATATTGATGAAGTTGGGAATGAGACGCACCACACTTTCTTTGAGATGTTGGGGAATTGGTCGCTTGGGGATTATTGGAAGAAGGAGGCGATTGAGTACTCTTTTGAGTTTTTGACTAAGGTTTTGGGTTTTGAGAAAGAGAAGATAGCTGTGAGTTGTTTTGCTGGAGATAAAGATGCTCCGCGTGATGTGGAAAGTGCAGAGGTTTGGAGGCGACTTGGAGTAAAGGATGAGAGGATTGCGTTTCTTAGTAAGGCAGAGAATTGGTGGGAACCTGCTGGAGAGAGCGGGCCGTGTGGGCCAGACACTGAGATGTTTTATTGGATTGGTTCAGACAAGGAGCTGCCAGAAAAGTTTGATGTTGAAGATAAAAGATGGGTTGAAATAGGGAATGATGTTTTGATGCAGTATAATAAAGTTGGGGAGGGTAAATACGAAGGTTTGGAACAAAAGAACGTGGATTTTGGGGGCGGAGTTGAGAGGACGGTTGCGGTTTTACTTGGGTTGGATGATAATTATAAAACACCAGAGTTTTGGCCGATAATTCAAGAAATTGAGAAGTTGAGTGAGAGGAAGTATGATGAATCTGTTGTGGGGGATGGTGCCCACCCGCCCTCCATGAAACGTGTTCTTGGAGATAATAATTCGTCTGTGTTGAGTAATATTTCTTCTAATAAACGAGCGATGCGAATTATTGCAGATCATATCAAGGCGGCTGTTTTCATTCTTGGAGATGAGCGAGGGATTAAGCCTTCTAATTTAGGGCAAGGTTATGTATTGAGGAGGCTGATTAGGAGAGCGATTCGTTATGGTAGACTCTTGGGGATTGAAGATAACTTTACAGTTCATGTTGCGAAGAGTGTTTTGCCAATTTATCCGGATTATCAGGAGCTACACAGAAATCATAAATT
Source organism: Nanobdellota archaeon (assembly GCA_018817405.1). Taxonomy (GTDB): domain Archaea; phylum Nanobdellota; class Nanobdellia; order Pacearchaeales; family GW2011-AR1; genus UBA73. The sequence goes on along the minus strand of JAHITZ010000046.1, from coordinate 32,924 downwards.
TATTTTTGAAGAGTTAGATTTAGAGGAAGAGAGGTTTAAGAAGACGCTTGAAAAAGGTTTGAAGAAGTTTGAGCAGGTGGCGAAGGATGAGATTATTACGGGGAGGGAGGCGTTTCTTTTGTTCCAGAGTTTTGGGTTTCCAATTGAGATGACTGTTGAGTTGGCGAATGAGAAAAATGTTAAGATAGATTTAGAAGAGTACAACGATGAATTTAAGAGGCATCAAGATTTAAGCCGAACAGCATCGAGCGGGCAGTTTAAGTCTGGGCTGGCAGATGATTCTGAAAAAACAAAAAGACTGCATACTGCGACGCACATTCTGGTTGAAGCTTTGAAAATTGTTTTGAAAACAGAGGTTAAGCAAAAGGGTTCAAATATAAATCCAGAGAGGTCTAGGTTTGATTTTAGTTTTTACAGGAAGTTGACAGATTCAGAATTGCGGGAAGTTGAGGAATTGGTGAACAGGGTTATTGAGAACGGGCTTGAAGTTAAGCGGGAGGAGGTGCCTTTGAAAGATGCTTTTGAATCCGGGGCACAGGGCGAGTTTGGAGCGAAATACCCAGACCTTGTTTCGGTTTATACTGTTGTTGACCATTCTGATAAAAAAGGGTATTTTAGCAAGGAGATTTGCACTGGACCTCATGTGAAGAACACGCGGGAAATTGGGAAGTTTAGGATTGTGAAAGAGCAGAGCGTTAGTTCTGGGGTGAGGAGGATAAAGAGTGTTGTTGAGTAAATTATAAACAAGAAGAAGAATTATAATTATCATGAAAAAAGAGATTTTTATTGTTGTGGCGATTTTGACAATCATGGCTATTGTGATTTGTAATTATATTCCTTCTCCTATTCTTTTTCGGACTCTTGGGGAGAATGGTTTAGAATGGAATATTAAAGGGATATTGTTCGTTATTGTTTCATCAGTAATTGGAATTATCATACCAGTCTTGTCATTATTTTCTATTCGTGGTTTGGGTGAGAATATTTTTAGCAAGAAGAAAAATATAATTTATCTTATTTTGAACATTATCATTATATTCTTGGTTGTCTTATTTTCTTTTGCTTTGAGGGGATTTGGTGGTGGATTAGATGGGGAGGTTGGAGGAGCGATTGAAAGATTGTTTGGTTGATTAGAAAGGAAAAAAATCTAGCTTGTGAGTTTTTATAATTCTGATTATGTCGAAGTCCCTTATGATTGATGAGAATTTTTGTCTGAGGTTGTGGAGGATTTTGTAGAGTTCATCTTCGTCTTGGACTTCAAATTCGATTTCTAAATCGTAGGAGCCGATAAGTTTTAGCAATTGAGTTGCCTTTTCGTGTTTCTTTACATAGTCTTTTATTTTTTCTTCTTCTTGCGGAGAGAAGTTTTTCATTCTGAAGATTACTTTGTAATGTCGGATGTTGAGGTTTTCTAAATTGAGGTATGTTCGATATTGGACGATGATGTTTTCTTTTGTTAGTTTTTTTATTCTGTAGTTTATTATGTCTCTTGAGAGGTGAGTGAGGTCTGCGAGTTTGAGGATTGGGATGCGGGCGTTGTTAGATAATTCCGAGAGGATTTTTTTGTCTGTTTCGTTTAGTTCATATGTTTGTGAGGGGATTCCGTAGAGGAATTCTTTTGGACCCTTTAAATAATTCTCTTGACCGCGCAAATTGGACGCCTGTGTTTGTGGCGGCGTTTTATTGATGAACTCGCTCTGCTCGTTTGCGCGGCCTGTCAGATATTCTCTTGAGTACATTGGAGAGTATTCTGTCAGGAGGACGTCTTTTTGTAAAATGTATTGAGAGAATTTTTGCATGAATTTTGTTAGTGTTTGGCCGAAATCGTAGTTGTTTTTTTCTAATATTGAGACAGCCAGATCCCAGGGTCCGCGGATTTGTCCAACCCAGACTGATGAATTGTCTTTTAGCCAGTAATCAATTATCTGGTTTTCTTTTTCAATTGTTGTGTTTTGAAATTTGAAGTAGAGTTTGTATTGGGAGTAGCCGAGTTTTGTGATATCAATCACAGTGTAATAAGCGAAGATGATGTTGTTTTTTTTGAAGCGTTAGAGGCGATATTCGATTGCTGGTTTGCTTAATCCGACTTTTCTTGCGAGTTGTGAGTTTGAGTAGCGGGCGTTTTCGTCTAGGAGGGTTAGGAGTTTGCGGTCTTTGGTGTCTAGGGTTATCATTTTAGGTGAGAATAGCCGTTAGGGCGTGTTCAAATAAACCGTGCTGTTAATTTTTGTAATGGTGTTCGTACCCTTTTGAATTTCACCGATGACTGTGGGAATTGGTAAGCCAATAGCATGTTTACTGTCTGAGGTGTTAAGATATAGAAATCCATCAGCTACGGAAATTCCATAATCCAACTTTATTATTTTTTCAGGAATTGAAAATGAACGCTGATAACCTGAACTTGTTTCAGCTGCAATATTAATTTCGTTTTGAATTGTTAAAGCAAGATCTTTGATTTCTAAGTTTCTTTTTTGTTCTATTTTTTTTTCAAGATTTTGCTGAAATACAAAAAGAAATGAACTAAAAAGGAAGAGCATTAGTCCTACAAGAATTATGAATTCAATTGCAGACTGAGATTTTTTTACCATTAAGTTTCAGAGATTTCAATTTTATCTGTTTGAGCAATTATTTGAATCTTTTTCAGGCCAGACGAGAAAGACAAAGTGCCTTCTATGGGAACATTTGACCCATACGCGATTACACTGGTGCCACTTGCAGATTCTACGGAAAAAACTAGACTGTTTTCTATAATTTCGATAGATGTGACGCCACGTGGAAAGTATGCTGTGATTGTTGTTTTCGAAGGTTGACCTGCATAAAATGTTGATTCTGAAGCAGAAATTATTTTTCTAGCAAATCTTTCAAGCTGATTAAACTTAATTGAATCTTGAATCTGCGTTGAGTAAAATAGAGAAATACCTAAAATCGTAAGAACTACAAATGTTACAAACGAAATAATCATAAGATACTCAACGCTTATTTGCCCTCTTTTCATGAGATTAGATAGATAGTTAAAGTTTTAAAGTTTCTTGATTTGTATTAAACATGAAAAAAAGAGTTGTAGCGAAAATATTTTTGTGGTTGTTTGTCTTAGTTGCTCTTTCACACAGCACTGTTCATTTTTTGTCTTATGAAACAGAGTTGGTTGGTTTGCCTAAAGAAAGCATTTCTGGCTTTTCAATTGGAAAAGTCGATATTGGCGACGATATTTTAAACATGTATCCTATTAAGAGTTCTATTTCAAGACTGGTAGTTATCGGGGAGTGGTTTTTGATCATTGTGTTTGCTTTGGTTATTTTTCTTAAAGGGAAATTAGAATTTAAAAGAGAGATTGGTGAGTTGCAAGTGCTAAAGAAAACGTATCATGAACAGAATTCTACTGATTTAGATAAACTTTATAAGATATTACAAAAAAGGTCTCGTGTTGGATTTAATACAGTTTCAAAAGCGTTTAATGTTGATGAGGAAATTGTGAAGAACTGGGCTGAGACATTGGAGGAAGGGAATTTGGCTTATATTAAATATGGAAAATTTGGTGATGCTGAGATTGTTTTAAAAAAAGGTGAGGCATGAAAAAAAAGATTAAATCAAAAAAGAAGAAAATAGATAAGATGCATAAAAAAAAGGTGAAGATTGAGAATATCAAGAAGTCTGAGGTGATGATTGACTTTAGGAAATCAGATAAGAAGAAAAAAGTTGTTTCTGGGAACTTTGTTGAGAAGGAGCATAAAGAAGATAAGAAAATTGTAGAAGATAAGAAAGATAGTAAGTCAGATGGAAAGAAAGAGAAAATTGAAAGTTATGAAATTGAAGTTGATGGCGCAACAGTAAATGTTGAGATTGTGAAAGATTCGCTGGGTCTGAAATACAATTTATATATTCCTGAAATAAGTCCGGCGACGCTGACTTTGTTGAATATTCTTAGAAATGATTTAATTTCCATTACAACAATCAGTATGAAAGAATTAGTCGACCCTGCAGCACTTTCTTCGATAAAAAAAAGGTTTATGGTCGATGCTAAAAAACTTTTGAATGAAAAATTGCCGAAGATTGATGAAGGTGTTGAGAACTTTTTGATTGGGATGCTGATGCAGGAGATGTTGGGGCTTGGAAAAATTGAGTTTTTAGTTGATGATCCCAATTTAGAGGAGATTGTTTTGACTTCTTCGAAAGAGCCGATTAGAGTTTTTTCTAAGAAGTATGGGTGGTTAATGACTAACATTTTCATAGACAAAGAGGAAGATATTGTTAATTACGCAAACATTATTGCTAGAAGAGTCGGAAGACAGATAACAGTTTTGACTCCTTTGTTGGACGCACATTTAGTTACTGGAGATAGAATTAATGCTGTGTTATATCCTGTTAATACTAAAGGGAATACAATTACGATAAGAAAGTTCGCGAGAGATCCTTTCACGATGGTTGACTTAATTAATAACAAGACTTGTGATATTGATACGGCATCTCTACTGTGGTTGGCGATTGAATTCGAGATGAATATTTTAATTTCTGGAGGTACTGGCTCTGGAAAGACTTCTTTTTTGAATGCGTGCATGCCTTTCATTCCTCCGAACCAGAGAATTATTAGCATTGAAGATACTAGAGAGTTAATGCTTCCAGAGTTTTTGTACTGGACTCCATTGGTTACAAGGACAGCTAATCCTGAAGGTAAGGGGGAAGTCTCAATGTTAGATTTGTTGATTAATAGTTTGAGAATGCGACCTGACAAGATTGTTTTGGGTGAGATGAGAAAGGCGATGGAAGCGATGGTTTTGTTTGAGGCGATGCATACAGGGCATGCAGTTTATGCAACTGTACACGCTGACACCGCTGCCGAAACAATTTCTCGGCTAGTGAATCCTCCTTTAAATGTACCATCTAATTTGTTAAAGGCAGTTAATTTGAACGTTGTTATGTTCAGGGATAGGCGGAAAGGAATTAGGAGAATTTTCCAGATTGCAGAATTTGAAGCAACTAAGGATGAAGCGCGGGCAAATATCTTATATAGGTGGGTTCCAGAGCAGGACAAAATTAAAAAACATAGCGAAAGCTCGAGATTTTTTGAAGATATTTCCCGCAATACAGGGATGTCCCAAATGGAATTGAAAAAAGATTTGGAGGAGAAAAAGAAAATATTTTCGTGGCTCATAAAAGAAAATATCCGAGATTTAAATGGCTTTGGAAAAGTTATGAATCTTTACTACAAAAACAAAGAAATCTTAAAAAATGCTGTTAATAAGGGAGATAAAGACCTTATCTTGAAGGAGTAAGATGAAATTTAAAATTCCTTTTTCGTTTGCTCCGATAGAAAAGTTAAAGAAAAAGTCTAATTTTTTTACTAGGTTTGTGAGAGAGAAAGAGAATTCAAAACTTACTAAACAATTAGAGATGTCTGATTTGGATATTACTGGACGAGAGTATACTGCTATTTGTTTGAGGGGGATGGTTTATTCCTTTTTGTTTGTTTTTGTTCTTGCTTCCAGTACTCTTGTTTTGTTGAAAGTTTCACATTCCCTATTGTTGGCGTTAGGAATGAGTGTTCTTTTTTCTGGTTTTGTGTTTTTTAGTCGGAGGGTTTATCCCAAGGTTTTCATTACGAGAAAACAACGAGAAATTGAGGGGAATATTCTTTCTGCGCTGCAAGATGTTTTGGTGCAATTGACTTCAGGAATTCCTCTTTTTAGCATTCTTGTGAATATTTCTTCGTCTGATTATGGTGCTTTGAGTGAAGAGTTTAAGAAAATTGTAAGAAAGATAAATGCCGGGATTCCGCAGTCAGATGTGCTTGAAGAAATTGCGGAGAAGAATCCCTCTTTATTTTTTAGGAGGGCATTGTGGCAGATTAGCAATGGTATGCGTGCTGGGAGCGATATTTCTATCGTCATTAAAGACAGCATAAAAAGTTTAAATGAAGAGCAATTGATTCAGATTCAAAATTACGGAAATAAGTTGAATCCTAGTATTATGTTTTATATGCTGATGACAGTTATTCTTCCGGCGTTGGCGATAACATTTTTAACAATTATTTCTTCGTTGATAAACTTAAATAAAATAACTACTATGAGTCTGTTTGGTGTGCTTTTTGTTTTTGTAGTGTTTGCGCAGTTTATGTTTCTTGGAGTAATTAAATCAATCAGACCGAGTCTATTATGAAAAAGAAATCTAAAAAAGATAAAGAGTTTAAGAAGGAATTGAAGAATAAAGAGGAAGTTGCAAAAGGCGATTTACAAGAAAAGCTTAGTAAAATGAAGAAAGGAGATTTTGTTCATCCCAAAAAAAGAAAGAAATTTAATTTTAAGTATGTACGGTGGTTTTTGGTTGCTGTGATTTTATGGGCAGGGATTTTTTATTTTACTATTACTTGGATGTATCTTGCAATAAGTTTTGTCTTTTTAGTTGGGTTGTTTCAGATTTATTTTTTTGCTAAGAAGAAATTGAGAATTTCCGAGAGAATCAAAAAGATGGAGGAAGTTTTTCCGGATTTTATCTCTTTAATGGCTTCAAATTTGCGTGCAGGGATGACTATTGACCACTCTTTGATTTTGAGCTCTCGAAGTGAATTCGCACCCTTAGATAAGGAAATTATGCAGACAGGAAAGGATATTGTGACTGGGAAAAAGGTTAATGTCGCCTTGAATGATATGGCTAAAAGAATAAATTCTGATAAGATTTCAAAGACGATTACTCTCATTACATCTGGAATGAGTGCTGGCGGGAATTTGTCTGTTTTACTTGAAGAGACTGCAACATATATGAGGGAGAGGAATTTTGTTGAAAAAAGAGCTGCATCAAATGTTTTGATGTATGTGATTTTTATCTTTTTTGCTGTCGCAATAGGCGCACCTCTTCTTTTTGGTTTGTCTTCGGTGTTGGTGGAGATTTTAACAGGCATTTTGTCTAATTTACCTAGCCAGCAGGTTCAAGTTAATCTGCCATTTACTTTGACAGAAATTAATATATCTGTGAATTTTGTTGTTTATTTTTCTATTTTGTTTGTTATAGTGACAGATATATTGGCTTCAATGGTTTTGGGTTTGGTGAGTCGAGGGAAGGAAAGGGAAGGGATTAGATTCGTTCTTCCTTTGATTTTTGTAAGTTTGGCAGTATTTTTTGTTTCACGAATAGTTATACTAAAATACTTTTCAGGAGTTTTTGCTTAGTTAAGTTTTTATAGGTGGGTTTGTTTTATAACTAATGACCAAAAAAAAGAAGAAAGTTTCTAAAAAGAAGCAGAGTTTTGGGAAAAAGAAAAAATTGGTCAAGAAGATGAAGAAAGCACCTGTTGGGAAAGTTGTGAAAAAATCAGGCAACAAAAGTTTGGAAAGAGTGACTACAGGCATTCCTAACTTTGATGGATTGATTCAAGGAGGGTTTGAGAAAGATTCTACAAATATGGTTGTTGGCAGTTCTGGGATTGGAAAAACTATCTTTGCAACGCAGTTTTTAATTGATGGAATTAAAAAGGGAGAAAAATGTTTGTATGTAACTTTCGAAGAGAAGAAGGAGCGGTTTTATAGCAACATGCTGAAGTTTGGATGGAATCTTGAAGAATGCGAGAAGAAAGGGCTTTTTACATTTTTGGAATATACTCCTATAAAAGTTAAGGCAATGCTGGAAGAGGGAGGGGGGACAATTGAAAGTATAATTTTGAAAAAAAAGATTTCGAGAATTGTTATTGACAGCATAACTTCTTTCGAGCTTTTGTTTGAAGATGAATTGGCAAAGAGAGAAGCTGCTTTGGCTTTGTTTGGTCTGATCCGAGATTGGGAGGCTACAGCACTGGTAACTTTGGAGGAATCTGTTGATGAGGGAAATTTGCATTCAAGAGCTTTGGAGTTTGAAGTTGATTCAATTATTCTGCTGTATTTTGTAAAAGCTAAAGGTGCACGGCAAAGACGGTTTGAGATTGTTAAGATGAGGGGAACAAAACATTCTTCGAAAATTTATATTTTTGAGATTGAGAATGAGGGAATAAATATTAACAAAAAATTTGTTAGTTCAAAATAGAGTTGCATAATGAGAAAAGAAGCGCAGGCCTGGGGGTTTGATCTTATTGTTGGTTTTATGATTTTCACAGTAGCGATTGTCACATTTTATTTTTTCGCTTTGAATTTTTCCGGGCAGGATGAAGAGATTTCACAGGAGCTGGTTTTTGAAGGTAAATTGATAGGAGAAAGTTTGCTTTCAGAAGGAAGTCCGAAAAATTGGGATCCTAGCGATGTTGTGATAATCGGGATTTTAGATAGTGAAGGAAAGATTAATGAAACGAAACTGCAGAATTTTCTTCTTTTAGATTATGACACAACAAAGGAGTTGTTTAATATAAGGCATGATTACTACATTAATTTCTCGAAAGAATTGAATGTTTCTGGGGGGGTTAGCGGAGTTGGGAATATGGATGATGGATCTGAGAATTTAGCAGTTGTAAGAAGAGTGAGCTCTTATAATGGTGAGCCGATAACATTAAGTATATATTTATCTGATTAAAATTGATATGGAAGAAAAAAGAGGATTTTTTTTCAGCGTAGATGCTTTGATAGCTCTTGCTTTAATTTTTTTGGTTTTGGTTGTGTTTTATCCGATTTATTCTTCTTTGGAAGCTGATAGCGAACTGCCTTCTGATGTTTTAACAGTTTTGTCGAGTTTAAAAGTTGAAGAAATTAATAATGCTTATGTTCAGACTTTGATTGATTCTGGAGAAATTAATAATCCAACAAGTAGTTTGTTGGAGCAGATTGGTGAGTTTTCTGTTTATGATGTAGATATGGCTCGGGCATTTGCAGAAAATATGATGTCTGAACTAGAGTTTGGGAATGAAAACTTTGGAATTTGGGTTGGAAACAAGCTGATTTATAGTAAAAATATTACGTCGATTGGAACAGCTGAAAAGGTGGTTACATCGAGGCGGTTTATTTCTAGTCTGAAACAAGGAGAAAATGTAACTGGATTTGCCGCGCGGGCATCTTTGGCAAGCGGGTTGAGACAAGATTATTTTTATTTTGGCGGTTATGTTGGAGATGGAAATGTGTCTTTGGAAGTTGATTATTCTGGAACAATTAGTTCTGCTGAATTGGAGATTGCAATAGACAAGGATTTTGTCTTATATGTAAATACTAATACTATGGGAAGTTATGAAAAATCAAGTTCTGAATTTACACCTGAGAGGTATAGTCTTCCCGTTGATTCTTTTGTTTCTGGAGCAAACGTGGTTGAGTTACGCGGCGATGATTTGTATGTGGCAGGAGGATTTGTTAAAATTGTTTATAACAGCGATGTTGTTTACGAGCAGCCAGAAAGATATTATTTTCCAGGAATCGAAGGTGTTGTTAATTTGTATGATGGTTTTTATGTTCCTGGAGAGATTGAGGGCATGAGCATTAGTTTGCATTTGGATAGTCCTGAAGCAAGTCCCTTTTTGAATCTTGGAGATGTTGCGGTTTATGAAGGCAATACAACTGGCGAAGAAACGATAACGATACTTAATTCTGAACTTTCTTCTCTCCTGGATTATGCTTCTTTGAGCAGAGAGACAGTTCCGATTAGATTGGGGTTAAGGAATGCTTCTTTTACTGGAGAGACAAGAGACATTGATGTTTTTTCTGTAACTGATTTGTCCGGAAGTATGTGCGGCACTTGTTCTGGGGCTGGGTTTTGGTGTTGTTTGTTTTCTGGAGGGTGTAATAATAATCAGCCAAATTGTGAAAGTTGTGGGGGAATCTGTCAGAGCATGGCCTATGACTCCAAAGATGCGAATAAATTATTTGTTGATATTATCTTGAATACATCAAACAGCAGAATTGGACTGGTTGGCTATAAGGAGCAAGCTTATGCAGAAGATTATCATGCTTTGTCGAGAGATGTTGTTTCATTAAAAGATAAAATTGATAGTTGGCAAGCTGTCGGAGCGACTTGTATTTGCTGTGGTGTGAACAGCGCTGTTGATGATTTGGTTAGTGATTCTACTTCTGATAAGTTTAGATCTTTGATTGTGATGAGTGACGGACAAGCGAATAGGCCGTGTTCAGAGCAAGGAGGAGGCAGTGCAACGCAAAATGCTATTCAATCTGCTTGTGATGCTTATAACAATCATGGCATTGTTGTGTATACAATTGGTTTTGGTCCTCAGGCCGACGAGGCAACTTTGGAGTCTATGGCTCAATGTGCAAATGGAACTTATACTTATTCTACTATTGAAGGGTTGGAACAAATCTATCAGCAAATTGCAAACGAGATTCTCACTACTTATGCTGAACAAACAGTTGATGTTGCTGGCGGCGTTTATATGAAACTTTTTCCAGATTCGTATATTGAGTTTGATTATAACAACACAGTTGAACTTTATGGTTTGGTGATAACTGCCGAAGAAGAATTTGATAATGCTTATTCAGGTAGTTTTTATGTGCCTTCTGGAGCAGAAGTTTTGGAAGTTGAAGTTGCTTCTTATTCTGGGCCGAGATGGACTGATAATGTCAAGATAGATGGAAATGATGTTTATATGCTAAGTGATTATGGGAGTGATTATATCTTGTTGGGAGATCCCTACATTATAAATATTCCTGCCTCGTTAGTGTTTGAAGGAGATAATTTTGTTAATGTTACGACCGGGACAAGTCCTACAAATAGTTCTGCTGGTTCGGAATCAAATAAAATAATTTATACTTTGAAGAGAAATGCCTCTGCGTTTTCTGATATCGAGCCGGTTGCTTATGGTTGTAATTGGAGAATACAATTTGAAGATGATTCTGATATGGAAGTTACGATTCCTTCGTCTTATGTCGATGGAAGTGTTTGTGTTTATAATGAAACTTCGCATGATTTACAGGATTGGAACGATGCTTATAATTCAGCGGTTTGGGAGCTTTTGAGCAATCTTGATTTGGATTCAGATGGAAAGATTGATTTGATTTTTACTGAGCAGCAATTAGAGATTTCATTGAGTGAAACGAGTGGAATTCCTATTGTGTTAGAAGCAGAGGTGCAAGCGAGAATATGGTATTGAACAAGAGAGGGATGTTTTTTACTTTGTTAACGATAGTTATTATTTCAATTTTTATTGTGTCGTTTGCCTTTATTCCAAGTTTTAGGGAGAGGAAAGCGGTGGAGGATAGGGTTGAAACGCTGAATAATTTTGTTTTGGCTGTTGAAGATGACATGCCTAGGCAACTTTATACTTCTGGGTATAGGATTTTGTTCATTTTTGAGAGAGAGATTTTTGAGACTGGTTCGGTTATTAGTAATTTAGACTTGAAGGCAGACGAGTTGTTTTTTTATGGCACTTTTGAAGGGACTTCTGATAGTTTAATGAATGGTGTGATGTTTAATGATACTGTTGATAATCTGAATTTGAAAGCAGGAAGGGTTAATGCAAATGTGAGTTTAGGCAATCCTTTATTTAATATTTCACAGGATTCTCCTTGGCATGTGAAGATTAGCTTGACTGTTGATGTTGTTATTGAAGATGAGACAAATTTGGTTCTGTGGGACAGAGTTCAGACGTTTAATGCTTATGTCCCTATTGAAACTTTTGATGACCCTCTTTATGCTGTTGATACTCAGGGAAAGATTTTGAATAAATTTGTGCAGGGTAATCTTTCTTATTTTGAAGACCATGCCTTGAATTCATGGTATATTCAGTCTGATACTGGACCGAGCTTTTTGGACAGGTTAAAGGGCGTGAACAATGGAGGCGCGAGCGGCATTGAGTCTTTGGTTAATCTGCAAGAGTTGGCTCAGCAAGGTATTCCTGCAAAAGCTGGGAAGTCTGTTGTTGATTATACTTATTTTTCAAACAGCCCTGTTGATGGTTGTCAAATTTCTGGAATGCCGGATTGGTTTAGACTTGACAATCCTGAACACACAGGAATTTATGGGGTGAGTTGTATTTAATACATCAAGATTTGCATTTTACATAAACTTCTTACTTTAGTTCGTGAGAAAGTAAATGTAAACCTTAAGAATGTTGGCAATTACATTCTTGACGGCAATCAAGATTTGAAAATCTTGACGTCTTGACAATTAACATTTTGTCGGGATTTTTTCTGTGATGATTGAGCAGGAAAATTCTTGATCTGCTTGTATGCCAGTGACTTGGAATTGATGTAGGAATGTTTCTTCTTGTTTTGGCTGGATTGTTTCTGAGACTAAAAATTCTTCAATTAAGTCTTCTGTTTGTTCTCCAAGTAGTTTTATTTTCACAGTGAATTCGCCTCCCTGAGTTAGGTCAAGGTTTTTTATTTTTGCCGAGCATGTGATTTGTTTTTCAATACAGGTTGTTTGTTGATACTGCAAGCAGACTTGAACTTTTTGGAAATCGAATAATGTATAGGGAATTTGTTTTGGGTCGCAGTTTGCGGTTTGGTCAGTGGATTGAGAGAGTTCAGATGAATCTTTTTTTGAATTTTGGTAAGGCTCTGAGTTTGTTGGGGATTGCTGTGGTGGAGGGGAAGTTTGTGTTTCTGTTGAAAGACTGTTTTCTTTTGTTGAAAAAAGAGTTATAGTTTGTTGGGGATTTTTTGAGATTGAAATGATTAGAGTGGAGATTACTATCATTGCAAAGACAATTAGAATTATGAAAGTCGATGTTTTCATTTTTTAATAAGAAGGGTAATGTTTATAAAGTTCTTTGTTTTTGTTGATTTAAGATTTTAAAAGGAGGTTAAACATGAAAAGAAAAGGACAGGCAGCTATGGAATTTTTGATGACTTATGGCTGGGCTATTTTGGCAGCTATAATTGTTATTGGTGTGCTTGCGATTTACTTTAGGCCTAGTACTTTGGTTACAGAGAGTGCAATTGTAACTGCTCCCTTGTATGCAATGGGTGCCACTATTTCTCCAACGCAGATTCAGCTGGAAATTAAGAATAATGGTGGAGAGTCTATGATTACTACTGCTGCTAGTGTAACAGTTAATACGCCAGCAGAAGGAACTTGTGCTGCTGCTACTGGAACAGGAGCATTGGCCGCAGGAGCTACACAAATACTAAATTTTAATACCTGCAGTTTTTCTGCCGGTGATACAGTTAATGCAGATGTTGAAATTTTGTTTACAAGGACTGGAAGTGAGTTGCCATTGTCATCAACTGGCACGATAACTGGAAAGGCTTAAATTTATTTTTTATTTTTTATTTTTATCGAATGTTTTGATTAGTTTTATTAGTTAGAAGAATTAATACACAAAAATATAAAAACTGTTTTTGACTGAAGTTTGGATGGTAGAGAAAATTCCATTTGGAGATTTTGCAAAGTTGGATATGCGAGTTGGGGAGATAAAGAAAGTGGAAGACCATCCGAATGCGGACAAGTTGCTTGTGTTGACTGTTGATTTGGGGGAGGGTGATGAGAGGACGATTGTGGCGGGGTTGAAGGGTTTTTATTCTGCTGAGGATTTGGTTGGGAAGAAGACGATTTTTGTTGCGAATCTTGAGCCTGTTTCATTGCGAGGGGTTGAGAGTAATGGGATGATATTGGCTGGTGTGAGCGAGGATAAGAGCGTGGTGAAGATTCTGGAGATTGATAATTCGATGGAAGTAGGGACGAGGATTAGTTAAATAAAAATGACAAGAGGAAAAATTTTTCAAGGTTTTCGAGAGGAGGAGGATTCGGCAGTTGTAGATATGATGAATGCCAGCAGAGAAGTTACTGGTTACAGAGAATGGGAACAACTTCGTGAAATGTTGGAAAGAGAATGTGGTGGGGAATTGACGCATGTCAATGCTGTTGATGGGATAAGGAGAGGGGTTGGAAGGGAGTTGATATTAGGATTGCAGAAAATTGCTAAAACAGAAGAAGGATTTGAACGTTTTGGTTTAATGTCGATTATGCCTAATGAAGTTTATGATGCGATTAGGTGGTATGAGGATAGTTGAATAAAAATGGCAAAAGAAAAAATTAATAGAAGAGGATGTTAATTATTAAAACAGAAGAAGAGTCCTGTAAGCTTTAGGTATAATTAGATTTAACTATTAACTTGTATTCGATAGAATAATAACCCTCTGGATTATAAATAGTTCACATTTCTGTTGAACCGATATATGGCATGAGGGTTAGCTAATCATTGATTGGGCTACGCCCGAAAAGTAATTTGTTTATAAATGGAGATTAATTCTTAACCGAGAACCCTTGTTTTAGGGGAGATTTTTATGGCAAGGTTGAAACCTGAACGGAATTGGTTTGAGAAGGTTGTTGGAAAGGTTATGATGGCTGATTGGATGCTTGGTTTTGTAAGTAATAGGTTGCGAGAGAATGTGGATGAATTGGTTTATTTTAACTTTTGGGATGGTTCTTATGAGAGAGAGGCTCTTTTGGAGAGGGCTGAGAAGAGATATATGAAGAACAGGCGGAGTAGGTTTTATAGGTTTGCGAATCCGGAGGTGCAAAGAAAGTACGATGAAAAGTGGCATTGCCTTGGCAGGATTGTTAAAGAAGACCATTGTTCTGTTTATGTTAGAACAGGGAGATTGGTTTCTTGATGTTATTTAGGAGAGTAGTGAGATTCGGTTCTATTGAAAAAGTGGTCGGAATTTGCCCCACTATCTGACTACCCAACCGCCCACCCGCGCGATATCTGGATATTGTTAATTGAAGAGACTTTCAGATATCGAGATTTTTAACAGAGCTGTGAGATTCGAAAGGTTTTTATAATGAGATGAAGAGGGGTTTTTATGGAAAGAGAAAACGAAGCACCTTTGGCAGAATTGGCTGATGGGGAAGAATGTTTTAGTGGAAGGCTTAATTATGCTCCAGTGAAGGGGAAGAGGAGAAGGTTATCTAGAAGGGCTAAGGTTTTGATTGGGCTGGCTGCTTTGGTTGGGACGAACAATGCGGTTTGCAGGGCGATTTTGCCAGAGGCGGTTGAGGATTGTACTATGGCCTGGTCATATCGATATTCATATATGGGTGGAATGTTAAACAACAGAATAAGTTTTAAATTCGGTAACAGAGTTATCGGAGGAGTTGTAAAAGAAAGCAAAGATGGAAGTAAAGACTTGTGTTTTTTAGAAGGTTATTCTGGACTGAATGGTCGCGAAGCGGTGGATTATCATAAGTTGATTAATCTTACTGGACCTAATAAGTAGCACTTTTAGAACAGCAAAACTCAGCATCTTTTCTTGCATGCGCACCAGTGGCAAAACAAACACATTCCGGATCAAATACCCCTACACAGTCCCCCGACGCTTCAGATTCTATAGTAATATAACAATTACCCATTTCGAGGCTTCTTGTACAAATAAATCCAGATCCTTCAGGCGGTTGGTCACATTTAAAATTTTTTCGAATATCATCGCCTGCATCGTCGCAAGCCCTATCTTCGTTAATTTCTGCTAAAGGTTGACAAAGGGTTTCGCATTCACTATCACTCGAACAGTCATCATTAGTTTCAAGCTCATAATCATTAGATTCACCAAAACCCATTACTTCATCAGGAAAATTACATGGAGGATTACATTCAAAATTCGGGAGCTGCGATGGAGGTGGTGGTTTGATACCAAAATCAATTTCTTCAGAATTAACATCACTTTCAAAAGAGCTCAATAAAGCAACATCTTTCACAAAAGCAAAATAACCAATAATTGCAAGAATTATTATGATAGCTATAATCCACTGCTCTTTTTTCATTTTGTAATTAAGTCAGGGAGGTTTATATAGTTTAGGTTAGTACCTACCAAACAACTTATCAAAGAAGCTGGGTTTTTCGTTGAATTCCATGTTTACTAATTTTGCTGCGATTTTTTTATATGCAAGAGCTGGTTTGGACTTTGGGTGGGTATGGACGAGTGCATCTTTCATTACGAGGGATTGCTGGATGCGTTCGTCTTCTGGGATGACTCCAAGTATGGGTAGCTCTAGCATTTCTGCGATGTTTGAGATTGGCATTTGAGTTTTTGAGTTTTTTTTGACGCGAGTTACTATGACTCCCTTTACAGATTTGCCGAGCTGTTCTATTAGTTTTGAAGTTTTTAGTGCATCTGTGACTGCAGGAATCTCAGGATTAGTGACAATGATTAATTCGTCTGCGGATTCCATTGCTGCGATTGCTTCTTCTCCGAGTCCTGCTGCTGAATCGTAGATGGTTATGTCTGCCATTCTTCTTAATTTTTTACCGACATCTTTTAGTTTTTTGTGGTTGATTCGTCTTAATTCGTTAATAGAAAGAGAGGATGGGATGACTTTTGTCCCTGATTCGTGTTCGTAAATAGCTTCTGCAACTTTTGCCTTGCCTAGAAGAATGTGATTTAAGCTTATCGGAACTATCGGGGCCCCTAAATGCAAGCCTATATTTGGAGTTGTAAGATTCGCGTCAACCACTATGACATCTTTTCCAAAAGAGTTCAGGGCTGTGGCAAGGTTAATAGATGTTGTTGTTTTACCAACCCCCCCCTTTCCAGATGTTATTGTTATTAATCTACTCATTTTGTATTCTTTTATAATTTTTTGTGTGGCCCTACTCAAGTAGAAGAAATTATTTGATATAGCTTATAAACCTTTCTAGAATAATTGCATATTCTTTTAATTGATTTAAATTGATGTTTGTTGGTTTTCCTTTGTAGGTAACTCTTAGGTTGACTCCCTTTCTGAATTCATTTTCGCGGACTTTTTCTAATTTATCAATGTCTCTGAACACTTCGTATATCTCGAGTGTTTCCAGCACTTCTGGAACATTTGCATAGATTTTTTTCAATTGAATTAGTTTAGCGCGGGGAGCATCTGGGACTGGTTTCCATTTTTTGTCTTTTTTTGCCTTTGCAACCAGCCTGTCAATACATCTTTCTATCATTTTTTTCCAGCGAGAGAGCAGATTAATGATTACATCACATGTTTTTGTGTACTTCAAACTCACGTAAAGAAGATGATCAGCACTAATTTTCTCTTTTATAATTCCTTCCATAGATATCTCTATACCGTATAATCCATTTAGCTCGGGGTTTGATAGGTAAGGGATGTTTAAATACTTTTCTAGAAAATTGCTGTTGCTGTTTTGAAGTGGTTGTTTTTATTTTATTCACTCAGTTTCACAATCGCTTCTGCAATATCGCCTGTTTTTTTAAGAGCTGTGCGGGCTTCTGCTTCAGATTTGCCGGTTTTTTCTGCAACTAGTTTGATATCTTCTTGTGTGAAATTCTCCTGAGTTTCTTCTTTTACCTTACCTGTAATTTGGAAGGACTCTTGCCCCTGCATTTTTATTTTTTGGACATTTGGGTTTTCTATAATTATTTTTTTGTCAGAAGTTTCAATTATTACTTTTTCTGCAGGGATTTCTTCCTGCTGGATGCCTAGCTGTTTCATCATGCCCTGCATTTTTTTTGGGTTCATACCACCTAGTCCTGGGAACATGTTTTAGAATAAGGGAATGGGTTTTTATAGTTTTTGTTGGGCGGAGATACGGGGGTTACAACTGCCAAATAGTTTAATTGTTTCAAACTTTGAGGCCAATGGACTATTGAGGAGAATTAACATGCCGAGGACATTGAAGCGCACGCTCCCTACTTCAGTTCGGAGTGAGCGTGCTGGTTCTCGGTCATGATCAAGAACCCTGACACGCCCCGGACTTTAGTCCGAGGGTTCTTGACACATTAAGATTTGCATTTTGCGTAAACTCCATACTTTAGTTCGTGAGAAAGTAAATGCAAATCTCGACATTGGTAAATCGGAAATAATTATGAGAAGTTAATTGAGGATTTTTATTATGTAGGATTTTGGGGTGGGGGGTGGGTGAGAGTAGTGATTATCCAACTGGAAACAAAAGTGTTAAAGCAAGAACAAAAACTATGATTGCAATTACAAATCCGATAATTACGTTTGGTGAAATCATAAAACGGGACTTGAATTCTTCGTCGTAGCGCATCAGACCGCCGAATGCTCCAGGCATGTGGATTTTGTTTTGTTTTGGCATGTTATTTTGAAAGATAAGAAGTTTAAAAGGTTTTGGTTTGTGAGGATTATCTAGCGGGGGGATATGTGGAATATGGATAAGGCTTGATTAATCCAAAATAAAAATAAAAAAATAAGTTAATAAGTTATTCTATTAATTTTCATCTAGCCTGTTAAATGTATAAAAAAAGGAAGGATCCACAACTGTAAAGTTTTCATCTTGTTTAGAGGTTGGTGCTAGTTCTTTGCTGATATAGATGTGACTTAATTCGTGTCCCCGGTATGGAACGCAACTTTGCACAGTCATATGATCAATTTCCCCATCACGAGTTAAATCACTCAGAACAAAAAGAGATTCGCCACCAAAATCATACATTACTGTTTTTATGTCTTTCTTTATTACATCATTTGAATTGCCAAACCCGACTAAATCTTGATAATTAAGTTGCGGCTGTTCTGGTTTTTCACGTTCAATTTTATATCTTTCATTTATTCCTCCTAAACCATACGAACCAATAGCTATCAACGTTCCCATAAGAGGCACTGCAATATGGACTGCCCACTTTTCTATAAATCTCTCTATGCCTGTTTTCTCTCTTCCTTTGTCCTTTCTTATTCTTCTCTCCATGTTAGTTTCATGTCTTGTCATAGTAGTAACATAAAACAACAATACTTAAATATTAGGGTTACCTTAGGTAGTCCTATGAATACGCAAATTTTACAGGAAATCGGATTAAATTCTTCTGAGGCAAGAGTTTACCTTGCGTTGCTGGATTTGGGCGACTCCACAAGAAAGTATATTGTTCACGAATCTGGCATAGCTGGTTCAAAGGTGTATGATATACTTAGCAAACTACAGGAAAAAGGTTTGGTTTCTGTTTATATTAATGACAAGGTTAAACACTTCAAGCCGACAAACCCTAAGCAGATATTGAGTTATTTAGAAGAAAAGAAAGAGAAGATACTAGAAATTGAAAAACAAACCAAATCAATTATTCCGGCGTTGTTAGAAAAATTTAACTCATCTAAGGAGGATCAGGAAGTTGAACTATTGAGCGGGATGAAAGGTCTAGAGATTATTTTTCGAGAGCAAGTTGAAACTCTGAAAAAGGGAGAAACTTGTTATGTTATTGGTGGGACTTGGGGTAGTGAGACAGAAATGGAAAAAAGGGTGCAAATGTTTTTCGAAAAAGTGCATGTTATGAGAAATGAAAAAGGGATAAAGACAAAAATGCTTTTTAATTATAATCAGAAGGAGACAACTTCAAAACTTTATTCTTCTAAAAGGTTTTCTGGAACCATGACAAAATACATAGAACACACATCCCCTGTAGCCATAAATCTCTATAGAGATAGAACAATCATCATAATTTTTGGTAAGAAGGTTTCTTCTATTTACATACATTCACAAGATGTGGCAAATAGCTTCTTGGAATATTTCAATTTGCTTTGGAAAAGCGCGAAACCCTAAGATTTTTAATCCCTCTCTGCTTATCTTTTTTGTATGACAAAGAAACAACTAGACATAAAAGCAATTGAAGAGAAATGGCGAGCGTATTGGGAAAAGGAAAAGATTTACAAATTCAATCCCAAGAGCAAGAAGAAGATATATTCGATTGACACGCCGCCGCCTTATGCGTCGTCTGGGCATTTGCATGTCGGGCATGCTTTACATTATACGCAGTTTGAGATTATGGCGAGGATTATGCGGTTGCTTGGAAGAGAGGTTTATTTTCCTCCTGGATTTGATAATAATGGTCTGCCTACGGAGAAATATGTTGAAGAGAAGATGGGAATTGACAAGTCAAAGACAAATCGGGCAGAGTTTAGGAAGCTTTGTTTGAAAGAATCAGAGAAGGTTATAAAAGAATATTCTGACAATGTTTTTAAGAGACTTGGGCATAGTTATGATTGGTCTTTGTTGTACACGACGATTTCGCTAGAGGCGCAGAGAGTTTCGCAGATGTCGTTTTTGAAGTTGGTGAAGAAAGGCGATTGTTACAGAAAGGAGGAACCGGTTATTTGGTGCGGGCATCATCAGACAGCTTTAGCTCAGGCAGAGGTTGAAGACTTGCACAGGACAACGAAGTTGAATTATGTTTATTTTGATGTGTTTGATTTTAAAAACGAAAAAGTTACTATTGCGACCACGCGTCCTGAATTTTTGCCAGCATGTGTCGGTGTGTTTGTCCATCCTAAAGATAAGAGATTTAAGTATTTAGTTGGAAAGGAATTGATTGTTCCGTTGTTTAATCATAAAGTTAAAGTTATGACTGATGAAAAAGTTGACAAGGATTTTGGAACAGGGGTTGTTATGGTTTGTACTTTTGGAGATAATACTGACATTGAGTGGTGGAAAAAACATAAGCTAGAATTGAAGTCAATTTTGAATGTTGACGGGAGTTTAAATGAACTGGCTGGAAAGTATGAAGGTTTGAGTTTGGAAGAAGGAAGGAGAAAGATGCTGGAAGATTTAGAAAAAGAAGGAAGGCTGGAAAGTCAGGAGCCGTTGGAACAGACAGTTGGGAGTTGCTGGCGTTGTGGAACGCCTGTTGAATACATTGTCACGAAACAATGGTTTGTTAAAACTTTGAAATATAAGGAAGAACTGATAAAAAGAGCGAGGGAAATCAAGTGGTATCCTAAATTTATGAGGGCGAGGTTTGAGAATTGGACTGAAAATCTTGGGTGGGATTGGATTATTTCTAGGCAGAGATATTACGGAGTGCCGATTCCGGTTTGGTATTGCGAGGAATGTGATGAAGTGATTTTTGCAGATGAAAAAGAACTGCCTGTTGACCCGATTGAAGTTGGCAAGAAATGTAAAAAATGTAAAAAAAAGGCAAGGCCTGAAAAAGATGTTTTAGATACATGGATGACTTCTTCAAATAGTCCAGAGGTTGCAGGGAAATGGCTGGAAAACCCAGAGTTGTATAAGAAAATAAAGCCATTTTCGTTGAGACCGCAGTCGCATGATATTATTAGGACCTGGGCGTTTTATACGATTTTAAAATCGCACTTGTTGTTCAATAGAATTCCCTGGAAAGATGTTATGATTGGGACTTATGTTCTAGACCCAGATGGAAAAGGAATGCATAAAAGTAAAGGGAATGCGTTGTGGGCTGACGAGTTAATTGAAAAGTATGGTGTTGACGCGTTTAGGTATTGGGTTGGTTCTGCAGGAATTGGAATTGATTTGCCGTTTAAAGAGCAGGAGTTGGTAGCTGGGCAAAGATTTATTATAAAATTGTGGAATGCTTCGAGGTTTGTGTTTATGCATTTGAAGGATTTTAATGGGAAAAAACCGAAGAAGTTGGTTGAAATTGATGAGTGGATGATGCAGAAACTTTCGGGAACTTTGGAGAAAGTTAACGGCGCGTATGAATCTTATAATATTTCTGGAGCAAAGCGCGAGATTGAAAAGTTTTTCTGGAACACTTTTACAGATAATTACTTGGAGATTATAAAGAATAGGGTATATAATGGTATGAAAGAGGAGAAGGAGTCTGCGCAGTATGTTTTGTATGAGTCGCTTCTGGCGATTTTGAAAATGATAGCGCCGATAACTTGTTTTATAACAGAGGAAATTTATCAGAATTATTTTGCTTTGCGCGAGAAAAAAAAGAGCATTCATGTTAGTGAGTGGCCTTCTTTGGATTTGAAGGGATCTAAGAAAGTTGAGAAAGTTGGAGATAAGTTTATTGAAGTTTTGAAGAAAGTTAGGCAGGTAAAGTCAGAGAATAAGAAGGCGATGAATTCTCCGGTGAAGTTGATGTTGAGTAAGGAAGATATGAGGGTTTTGAAAGATGTTTTGGATGATTTGAAGTCTGTTGTCAATGCTTCAGAGATTAAGGAAGGGAAGTTTGGGGTTGACTTCAAATAAGTTCGAAGTTATAACAGGGTTTTTGTATTAAATATTATTTTAGAATTTATGAAAAAAACAAACGTTATAATTGGACTGATTGTTGTTGCATTTTTAGCAATAGCCATAGTAAGTGTTGTTTATCCCGAAGAAGAGAGTTATATGATTCCTGATAATGAATGCCCAATAATAATAGATGTGATGCCGGATATGTTGCCTGCTGCGGTTGAGACTACAATTACAGGCGTTGTTGAATCAGAAGTTGTGTTGGAAGGTACGAGAAGTGAAAACACAATTTATTATATAATCTTTGAGGACATTAAATATGAGCTTGCAAGAGATTGGGGCAATTCTTTTGATATAGAAACTAAAACTATTATTGTTGATCTTGTTGGGAAGGAAGTTACATTAAACGGTATGAGTTATGGAGCTGGAGAATATGGGCCATTTTTTACTGAGAGTTGCAATTAGTTGTGGTGCGGAAGGATTAATTTTATAAACTCTTTAGTTTAAGAATGGGGGATAAAAATGGGTGACGCGACAAGATATGGTTTGCATAGGGAAGATGTTGGAGAGGACCATATTGAGGGGAGGAGTTTTGTGGCTTTATTTGCGAGTTATGGGCATATGACTAAGGTTGGTCCTAAAAAGTTGACTTTGATGGATGCCGTGATTGTAAAAAAGTATGGTAATCAAAGGGATGTGAACGCGCGGTTGCTAAGAGATATTACACGAGCAAAAGATGGGCAAAGGATTCATTGTCCTGAAGCAAGGCAATTGCTTTTTCCTGAAGAACAGCCTAGACCAACACAGGGGACTTTGGGCCTTTGAGGGTAGCATAATTTTATTAACTCTATTTCTTATTCTTTAAAATGGCAGAAAAAGATGAAGCAAAAGAAAAGCAGAAACTTGAAGACTTGATTGAGCTACTGGAAAGTATTCGGGGAGGGCATACAGAGCTTGTGACTGTCTTGATTCCAGCGGGGGCAAATATTAATATTGTGACTCGGCAGATTGAAGGTGAGAAAAGCACGGCTTCAAACATAAAATCAACTTCAACAAGGAAAAATGTTATTGCTGCTCTTGATACTATAATCCGGGAGTTGAAGGGCATGAAGCAAACTCCACCTAACGGGCTTGCGATTTATTGCGGGAATATTTCCCAGAAAGAAGGTGATTCAGATATTCAGTTGTGGGTGATTGAGCCGTTTAAATCTTTGAATGTTAAAATTTACAGGTGTGACCAGGAATTTGTTATTGAGCCATTGAAAGAAATGGTTGGGATTGAAGAAGTTTACGGGTTGCTTGTGATTGACAGACAGCAGGCGACAATAGGTTTGTTAGAGGGAAACCAAATCAAGGTTTTGCAGAAATTGACTTCGGGGGTTCCTGGGAAGATTCGGGCAGGGGGGCAGAGCTCACAAAGATTTCATAGAATTACAGAAGGACTGGCTAAGGAATTTTTTAGGCGTGTTGCAGCTGAAATGAAAAAAATATTTTTTGAGATGCCTAGGTTGAAGGGGATTCTGGTTGGCGGGCCGATTCCAACGAAAGAAGATTTTCTTGATGAGGGACAGTTGGTTACGAAGCTGAAAGAAAAGGTTATTTCAATAAAGGATTTGGGATATGTTGATGAACATGGTTTGGAGCTTTTGGTTGAGGCGTCGCAGCAAGAGATTCAGGAGCAAGAGCTGATTAAGGAAAAGAAAATAGTAGAGCGTTTTTTTAATACACTTGGAAAGGATAAGATGCGGGCAGTTTATGGTGAGGATAATGTTCGACTTGCCTTGGAACGTGGTGCTGTAGAGGTTTTGTTGATGTCTAAGAAATGGGAAAGGGATAAGGAAAAAGAGTTTGAGAAAATGGCTGAGAACATTGGGTCTGAGGTTGTGATAATAGGAATAGACCATCAGGATGGTGAGCAGTTTTTTAATTTGACAAAAGGGGTTGGGGCGATACTGAGGTTTGCTTTGGAGTAGATAAATCTTTATTAATGTTTAAAGAAATGTTTTAAGATGGTGCTTACGCAAAAAATTGTTAAGGGAGAAACTCAGGAGACACATAATCTCGGAGAGAGGTATGTTGTTTTTTACAAGCGAACTGTTACCAATACATCTGGTGGTAATGGATTTTTTGGGCTGGTTGATGAGAATGTGGATGTTGGGATGAGAGAGAACTTTTGTTCGTTGTGTTATCAATATCTGTTTGAGATCGATTTATCCACTGTGAATGGTAAAAGAGGTGTGATTAATCCTATTGGGAGAAATATGCCCTTGCCTGAAGAAGTGAGGGAGAAGATGAGTGAATTACCTGAGTATGTTGGGGCGATTCTTGGAGAGTATGACCAGCTACGACCTGCTGTTGTTTAGCGAGGTTTGTTTTAGAGTGACTAGAACCCATCAATGAACTTATTTGAAAATTGTCCAGAGTGTGAGCAATGATAAACTTTATGGGTTAGTTGATTTAATTTTGCATTTAGTTTTAAGTTGTTTTGTTTTATGAGGATTTTGTTTTCTTTGGAGATTTTTAGCTGAGGGGGTTTGAATAATTTAGGGGTTTGGTTGAAGCAAGATTCGAAAATTGTTACTGCTTCTTGGAGTTGTTCTTGTGTTATTTCTGAGTTGAATTCTTGGTAATTGTGGTGGAGACCGTGGAGACCGAGAGTTTTGTTTAGATTCAGGATTTGGTTGCACCATTCTGGATATTGGTCTATTGGAATGTCGTTGAATTTTGGAATTACCCAGAGAATATCTGATTTTTCTAGGTATTCTTGCTCGCATGGAATTTCTGGACTAATGTCATCAATTTGTCTTGGGTTTACTACTCGTGTGATGAATAAGATAAACAGAAGTGCGATTAGTGAGATTAAGATAATAACTATTTTTTTGTTCATGTGTTTATTATAGATGGGAAGGTTTAAATATTTCTTTAATTAGTTGTTTTTAGGAAAGAGATGAGATTTGAGATTAATTTTAGGAATAAGTATTTGGTTGTTTTAGTTTTAATAAGTGTTGGCTGTTTGGGGTTAGTTGTTGCTTATGACCCTTTGGCTCCGAGTCATCCTGCTTCGCAAATTGTTTTAGAAGGAGGAGGTGATTTACAATCTATAATCAATGAAGGGGGTATTGGCGGGGTGTGGGGGGAGTTAGGGGATGATATTTATTATTTGGATGGGAAGGTAGGGATTGGTACAGCAAGCCCTAAAGAAAAACTGCATGTGGCGGGCGATTATTATGGCAAAGGGAGTTTATGGTTGTACGCTTACGGGGGGGATGGTAATTCGGGTGTTGCGTATATTCAAGCAAGAGATGATTCTGGTTCTTCCAATATTGAATTACAATTTAGAACACAAAATGTTGGGGGGATTGAAAGTGCTGTTAGGATAGATAATTATGGAAATGTTGGAATTGGGACGACTGACCCTCAATCTAGATTACATGTGAAGGGGAATGCAGGTGCTTTGAATCTTGAAGGTGTTCCAGGCGATTTGGGAGGTCATGTTTTCATGGGATTTTACCCAGAAGGGTATACTCAAGGCAGGAGAGCTTATATTGGTTTTAGTAGTAATGGAGCAATTGATTTAACTATTGCAAATTCAAATGCAGGTGGAGCGATAAACTTAAATGCTCCAGAAGGAGTTTGTTTGAATGGTGTGTGTATAAATGAATGGCCTGAGGGGGGTGGTGAAGGAGACATTACCTCGGTTGGTGCAGGAGCAGGCCTTACTGGGGGAGGGATTGCAGGAGCAGTAAGTTTAAATGTGGGGGATGGGGAAGGTATTTTAGTAGGTGCTGATAGTATAAGTTTTGATTGTTCTGAAATTGACGATGCAGGTTCAATAAGATGTGCTGGAGAAGATATTGAAGTTTATTCTTTAAGTGCAAGCGATGGTTATCCAGACCATGTGGTGTTTGTTGATAGTGTAGGAAATGTTCAAATTAGTGGTGCGTTAGGTGTTGCAGGGAGCATTACGGTTGATGGTAATTGGGTGCGTGTTAAGGGCGATAACGGTATTATTTTTCAAGACCATGGCGGTGGATGGCGTATGGATGATGATACGTGGATTAAATCGTATGGTAATAAGCCGGTTTATATAAATGAACATCTGAGAGTTGGAGGGATTCATGTTGGTGGTTTAACTGACCCTGGGACAAATAATTTGATTGTTGATGGTATGATTCGACAGGGAAGTGGAAGTGTAGCTGGTTATGAGATTCAGACAGAGGGAGATCTTTATGTGGGGGGAATTGTTACTGCTAGCACGATAGATGTTGAGACTTCTATTACGGATGACTTTATTGTTAACTCTGGAGGATCTACTAGTTTTGCACAAATTGTTTCAGAAGAAGCAAGTGTTGGTTGGGGGACTTACAGTAACTCAGACACAAGTGATTATGTTGGAGCAGGTTTTTGTGCATTGGACAAGGTTTACAGGGCTGGAGATGGGGATTGTGAGTGTATTATTAATTATGACGGCAATAGAGGTTGGCATTTGGTTGCGAGAAGATTTCATGATTATACATCCCCTCCTGATGAATGCGCTATCAGTTGTAGGATGAGATGTATATAATAAAATCTTTTTGTAATTAATCACAAAAATTCTTTGTTTTATTTGGTTTTTTGACAATCACTCATTTACTCTGCTAGAGTAATTTCTCGTTCTAACAACAGTAACTCTTAACTTTCTGAAGTTGACGTCTGACTTCGCATTTTTGCAATTCCCAACCACGCGTCTTATTGGTTACACACACTACTGACGCGTAATTGCTCGCCCTACCCACCACACCCTGTTACTACAATTGCTACATTGTTTTTGCTCTGTGTTTCTGACGTGTAGCAATTGTTTATTTGTTGCAAAAAGGTATATGGAGAAAAATTGTTTCAGAAAACTAAGCTAATACTAATAACAACAAACAATTTAAATGAGCTATTTCTCAGTTTCTTATGGAACTTGAAGGCAAGCAAAAGCCGAAGCGTAAGCAAGAAGACCTTGTTTTAGAGGCAAAGAATTTCTTTAATGCATACAAGAAAGAGCTTGGAGAGTCGGTGAGGAGGGATGAAGGGGTTGTGCGGCTTGATTTTCAGCAGTTGCAGTCTTATTCTCCTGTTTTGGCAGATAATATTCTTGAACTGCCAGAAGAAACCATCGCTGTTTTGGAGCTGGCTTTGGAAGAAATGGGTTTGTTAGAAAAGCCAAGAGTCAGGATTGTTGAATTGCCAAAGAGCTGCAATGTATACATTAGGGCAATTAGAGCAAGACATCTGGATAAACTTGTTGCTATTGAAGGACTTGTTCGTCAGGCGTCAGAGGTAAGACCGCAGGTGGTTAATGCAAGGTTTGAGTGTCCTAATTGCGGTGCTATTTTAAGTGTTTTACAAATTGAGAGAAAATTTAGGGAGCCGAGCAGGTGCAGTTGCGGGTGGAAAGGGAATTTTAAATTGTTGAGCAAGGAAATGGTTGACGCTCAGAGATTGGTGATTGAGGAATCGCCAGATACATTGGAAGGGGGCGAGCAGCCTAGGAGAATGAATATTTTTTTGAAAGAAGATTTAGTTGACATAAAAATGGAAAAGAAGACAACTCCGGGAAGCAGGGTTAGAATTTATGGAGTTTTAAAAGAGGTTCCTGTGCCATTGCAGACAGGGGCGATTTCAACGCGGTTTGATATTGCTCTTGAGGCAAACAATACAATTTCAATGGAAGAAAGCTTTGAAGAGTTAGAGATGAGTGATGAAGATGAAAAACAGATTTTAGAATTAGCAGCAGACCCAAATATTTTTAAGAGGTTGAGCCAGAGTATTTCTCCGAGTATTTATGGCTATGAAAAGATTAAGGAAGCTGTGCTTTTGCAGTTGTTTGGAGGAGTTAAGAAAAAAAGGTCTGACGGTGGTGCGACAAGGGGAGATATTCATGTTTTGTTAGTGGGGGATCCTGGAGTTGCAAAATCTGTTTTGTTGAAATATGTTTCTACAATTGCGCCCAAGGGAAGGTATGTTTCTGGGAAGGCAGCGACTGCAGCTGGGTTGACTGCAGCTGTTGTAAAGGATGAATTTTTAAGGGGGTGGTCTTTGGAAGGCGGGGCAATGGTATTAAGCAATAAAGGTGTTGTGTGTATTGATGAGATTGAGAAGATGGATGAGCACGACAGAAGCACGATGCACGAAGCAATGGAACAGCAATCTGTGACAATTTCAAAAGCAAATATTCAGGCGACTCTTCGTGCCGAGACAACTGTTTTGGCTGCAGGAAATCCGAAGCTTGGAAGATTTGACCCTTACACTCCAATCCCTCAACAGATTGATATTTCTCCGGCGCTGTTGAGCAGGTTTGATGTTCTTTTCGTTATAAGGGATTTGCCAAATAGGAAGCAAGATGAATCTGTGGCAAGTCATGTTTTGGAAGAGCATAAACAGGAAGTGATTAGAGATGTTGTGGATTCTAAGTTGCTTAGGAAGTATATTGCTTATGCAAAGCAGAAAATTAAACCAAAGCTGAGTGATGAGGCAATAGAGGAGATAAAAGAGTTTTATATCAGGTTGAGAGGACAGCCAGGTAGATCAGACAGCGAGATAAAACCGATTCCGATTACAGCAAGACAGCTGGAAGGTTTGGTGAGATTGAGCGAGGCACATGCAAGAATGAGATTAAGCGAAGAGGTTAAGGCAGAAGATTCTCGCGTGGCTATTGAACTTTTGAAGTTTTCCTTGATGCAGGTCGGTTATGACGAGGAGACGAAGAGTTTTGATATTGATAGAGTTACAACTGGCGTGACTGCTTCTAAAAGAGGAAAAATTTTATTGGTTAAGGAAACTTTGTCACAATTGGAATCAAGGCTTGGAAAGTTGATTCCTTTGGAAGAGTTGGAGCGGGCTGTTGAGGGGAAGATGACAGAGACTGAATTGGAGGAAGCCATAGATCAGTTGTCAAAGGCAGGGGATATTTTCAAGCCGAGGAAGGGTTATCTTCAAAGATTATAGTGGGGTTGGGAGAAGGGTTATTTGGAGAGGTTGTAGTAATTGAGTAGCTAAAAACTTAAAACCTCTGGTTTTCTCTTTTTGGGTATGAACGACCAATTACCTATAGCTGGGGCAGGGCAGCAATTGAAAAGGAAT
Source organism: Nanobdellota archaeon (assembly GCA_018817405.1). Lineage (GTDB taxonomy): Archaea > Nanobdellota > Nanobdellia > Pacearchaeales > GW2011-AR1 > UBA73. The sequence continues at coordinate 4,084 of JAHITZ010000046.1, read as the reverse complement.
GTGGCTTACAAGCTTTTGGTGGGAAGCATTTTGTCTGGGAAGCAGAATTTTGAAGAGGAGAGGCTGAGAAATATTGAAGTGAATGGAAAAAATGTTGTGAGAGTTAATTTAATCGCAAATGTTGTAGACAAATTTATTCAAGAGGGAGGAGAGAAAAAGTATGGGAGTTTAACATTGGATGATGCAACTGGGCAGATAAGAGTTAAGTTGTTTGGGGAAGATGTTTCCAAGTTTGAAGAGTTAAACCAGGGAGATACTGTTTTGGTTGTAGGGTTGATTAAGTTTTGGAGTAATGAGATTTACATTGCTCCAGAGATAATGAAAAAAAAAGATCCAGCATTTCTTTTAGTTAGGAAACTGGAAGTTGAGGCAGAGGCGCCGCAGACATTGGATAGCGGGAAAATTGCGCAGTTGAAGGATAAGATATTGACAATGGTTAAGGAGGCGGAGAAGGATGGGGGGATTGATATTGACAAGATTATTCTTGAGCTGAAGGAGCCGCCAGAGATTATTAATAATGAAATTAAGAAATTGCTTGAGGATGGCGTGGCTTACGAACCAAGGCCGGGGAAGTTGAGGTATTTAGGTTGATGAATATATTAAATAGCTTAAATAATTTTGATCACTACGTTCGCGTAAATATCCCAAAGCCAAGTTAATTAATGAATGCATTAATATCGTTCTGGTTGAGCCGTTTAGAACTTATTTTTTATTTTTTTTTTATTTTCTTGACTGTTCTATTTAATCTCATTGCAAGCCAGATTAATAGTATTAGGGCTAGAAGTAGGAGTGCGAATCGGATTACGCTTGAGAAGTTGCGCCAGTTTATTGCACTTCCGTAGAAAATTGCCCAGATTCCCGAGGCGATGAGAGCAGAGCCGACTGGTTCAAGACTTAGGATTGAGTAACCTAGAATTATAACGACGATGCCAACGATTATTGAAACAATGAAAACTATTTTTGTGTGTTTGTCTTTTGATTCATCGAATTCTCGCTGGCATTCTGAATAATAATCACAGTAATTGTTTTTCCAGACGCCGCCTTGTTCTTCACATTCTGTTTGAGTGAGCTGTTCTCTATCTAATGGAATTGGTTTTTCAATACTCTCGTCACAAAAACCATCCCATTGAGGGGAAGGATAAAAGGCTTCTATTCCTTGCCAAAGGACCAGGGCAAAAACTATTATTATTCCAATTCCTAAAACAAGGTTTTTTACATTCATATAAATAAGTAGGGAATTAGTTTTATAACTCTTTTGTTTAGGACAGTATCTCCGCATAGACTTTTCAGATTTATTTTTTGTCCCACCCAACTGGTTCAATTTCGTGCAAGTTTCGTCGTTGAATTTTTCCGCACGAAATTGATTATTTGTTGCAAAAAATAAAGAGATTTCCTGAAATTCGCTATCCCACATTCGCTTCGTTCACTCGCAGCAAGATGCGGGGTATCAAACCCAAATGGGAACAAATCTGCAATTTTTATTCTTGTGCGGAGATAGTTAGGAATATTCAATTATTAATTCTTTTTTGTTGTAATATCAAAATTACATGATTCATTACCCTCTTCATCTACTCATCAAAGGATTGTTTGGTAATATTATCTAGAACAATATTGTTTGAAGTTATTGTTTGTTATAATTCTTCTGATAAAACAAATGTGCTGGTTTTCGTGTAATATAATAAATCCTTTTACTGGAAAAAGAAAGAAGTTAATCTTCAGGTTGTTTTTGTAAGCATTCTACTGCAATGACATTTATTGTTTGGTTTTCTACATACAACGGAACTGATTGGCAAGTTAGGGCTTGTTGGACGATTTGTATGACTGCCTGCTCGTAACCTGCTTGCGCGCCTTGCTGAAATGCGTTTAGTTGTTCTTGCTGTCTTTTTTCGTTGTATTTATCAATTAGAATGTATCCGATAGATAGGATTAGTAAGACAAATAGGATTGTCATTAAAATTCTTTGTTTGTGTGGTATCATGATTTTTAAGAGTTTAAGAGATATATAAATTTAACTTGTATCATTTCTTTGGCAGGTAATAACTGAAACAATGGGCTTTGTCCGGAGTCGCAGAAATAAACGCGATTTCGTTTCCCGCTAACTCGACTGTCGTCGATACCCGCCTTGGCCATCCCACACCCATCCCCCAAATTCTATTGAAATCGCGTAACTCCGGACAAAGCTAAACAATGAACATCTTTATAAACTCTGATTTTATTTTGCATTTATGGAAGCTTATGAAAAATTGTTAGAGAAGGCGTATAACGATGTTAAGGTGGTTGAAAAAGGCAGCGAGAGGTTTGAGATACCGAGAGTTGAGGGTCATGTCACAGGGAATAGCACTTTTATAACAAACTTTGGGCAGATTGTGTCTTATCTTCGCAGGGATGCGAATCACTTGGCGAAGTTTTTGCAGAAAGAGCTAGCGGTTTATGGCAAGGTTATAGGAAACAGGTTGATGCTGAAGACAAAGTTGAATTCAGAAAAAGTTAATGAAAAAATTGAGAGATATGCTAAGGAGTTTGTTATCTGTTCTGTTTGTGGCAAGCCAGATACAGAGGTTGTTTCAGAGAAAGGTGTTAAGTTGAAGCATTGTCTTGCTTGTGGGGCGAAGAGTCCTGTGAAGTATCATCTTTAAAAATGCAAATAAAAATCCATGAATCTTATAGGAAAGTAGTTGCTCTTTGTGATAGCGAGTTGGTTGGGAAAAAGTTTGAGGAGGAGAAGATGCAGTTGGATGTTCGGGAGAACTTTTATAAGGGGGATGAAATAGACGAAGAGCATGTTTTGGAAAAATTGAAACAACTTGCTTTGGATGATGCCACTTTTAATATTGTCGGGGAGAAAGCAGTTAAGGCTGCTGTTAAGGCTGGAATTATTGCGGAAGAGGGTGTTGGAAAAGTTAGTGGTGTTCCGTTTGCATTGGTGTTATTGTAGAAAATAGATTCAATAAATTCCTCGCTTCACTCGCTAAATATCATGAAAACAATTCAGCGCCTAGGTTCTGGGTTATTTTTTGCTGGCTCTATCTTATTTTAGTTATTTGTAAAACAAATAATTAAAAACTTGCGTTTGTTCTTTTGAGCATGGAAACAGTTTATGTTAAAAGGATTAGAGAAGTTGTTAAGAACAAAAAAGAGTTAGAAGACAAACTAAATGTTAAAGTGAAAATATCTGGAAGTCAAGTTGTTATCGAAGGGAACTCCTTGGATGAATATGGTGCGCGATGTGTGTTTGATGCAATTGCTTTTGGTTTTTCTGTTAAGAAAGCAATGTTGTTGAAAGGAGAGGACATGGTTTTTCGTGTTGTGCATATAAAAAGTTACACGAAGCGAAATTTAAGAGATATAAAGTCAAGATTAATAGGAAAGAGAGGAAAAACGCGGAGAACACTTTCTGAGATTTCAGGATGTGAGATTTTAATTAAAGAAAGCGAGATTGGGATTATTGGGGATGCGCTTTCTGTTGAAGATGCCGAAACAGCAGTCATTAATTTGATAAAAGGTTCAAAACAGAGCAATATGTATAAATATTTAGAAAAAATGAATCGGAAGAAGAATCTCTGCTCCGACGATGTCTGACCAAAACTTTTATTCTTGAAAGAACAATTAAATTAAAAAAGAAGACGTTTGAATAACTTAAAATAAAAAATAAAAAAACATGAAAAGAAAAGTTATCTTTTCTTTTTCTTTTTTGTTGTCTTCTTCTTTGTGGCTTTTTTCTTTTTTGCTGGCATTTTTAGTAACACCTCTTTTATTTTATAATTACATTAAGACTTTATTGTTTATAAATCTATCGTGAAAATTTTTTTGTTGTAAAAATAGTTTTTTATTCTGCCGACGGAGAATTTGCATATTTTTCAATATGTTTAAGTTATTTTTAAAAAATTTAAACAAAACAGAAAAAAGTGAGAAACTTTTAGAATTTTTGAAATAGAAAAGGGGGAACGTCCCGGACTGGACTCGAAGTACAACTTTCTTAGAAAGAAAGTTGTACGCATCAAGAAAACTACAATAGCTTCACCCTTGGTGAAGTTATCTACGTATGTACAAGAGTCCGGCCAATATGCAATCTACGATTGCATTA
>JAHITZ010000045.1 GCA_018817405.1 Nanobdellota archaeon | reverse complement strand
TGCTTAATTCCTTCCTTGACAAGCTCAAGAAACAAGCAGAGAACGATTTTGAAGAGAGATTAGACAAAAGCGAGAAAGAATTTAGCGTGGAGAAGGAATAATTTTTTTATTTCTTATAAGTCCACTAAACGCAACAATGTATTTTTCCCGAAACCTTTAAATACCAAATTCTCCCACTCATCTTGTTAAAATGTTAACTTTAATGAGTGCCTTAATGTTTAACGTCGACAAATTAAGTTGTCACAATTTGCATATTAAGGTATGAGGTATGCAAACGTTGAATATTCATAATTTATAACGTCGTATAAATTTCTTTAATAAACGGAGGAGCAGAGCAAAATTAGCAACCAGCTAATCAATTGAAATCCAGTTGATCCTGCTGGGGGCTGCTGCTATCTGGTTTGCAATTAGACATGCAAGTTTTTTTGATTCTTAGGAATTGAAGAGCGAACTGCTCAGTAACACGTAGCTAACCTACCCTAATGTCTGGAATAACCTCGGGAAACTGAGGCTAATACTGGATAGAAGATAACTACTGGAATGTATCATCTTTCAAGTTAGGATGGGGCTGCGGCTGATTAGCTTGTTGGCGGGGTAATGGCCCACCAAGGCTTAGATCAGTAAGGGCTCTTAGCGGAGGGGCCCTGAGAGGGAATCTGAGACACTATTCCCAGCCCTACGGGGTGCAGCAGTCGGGAAACTTCTGCAATGCACGCAAGTGTGACAGAGCAAGCCAGAGTGCGTTCCTATAATTGGAACGCTTTTGTAATATGTAAAAAGTATTACGAATAAGGACTGGGTAAGACTGGTGCCAGCCGCCGCGGTAATACCAGCGGTCCAAGTGGCAGCCGCGTTTATTGGGTCTAAAACATCCGTAGCTTGCCTTGTAAGTCTCTTGTGAAATCCGGCATCTCAAGTGTCGGGCGTGCAAGAGATACTGCTTGGCTAGAGACCGGGAGACGTAAGAAGTACGGTTAGGGTAGCGGTAAAATGCGTTGATCCTTACTGGACTAACGATAGCGAAGGCATCTTACGAGAACGGATCTGACAGTGAGGGATGAAGGCTAGGGTCGCAAAACGGATTAGATACCCGTGTAGTCCTAGCAGTAAACACTGCACACTAAACATCGGTACCTCTTCGAGAGGTATCGGTGCTGTAGGGAAGCCGTAGAGTGTGCTACCTGGGAAGTATAGTCGCAAGACCGAAACTTAAAGGAATAGGCGGCGGGATACTACAACCAGTGACGCGTGCGGTTAGACTAATAGCTGCACGACAGCCGACGTAAAAGAATCGCGTCGGAGTCTTATCAATTATACCAATAAATTGGTAAGGGAAAAAATCTGGCTATATGCGGGAACGTCTCGTTAGGCGTTTAGTAGGCTACTATTTTCGCGAGAGAATAGCGAACCCTAAAAATCTAAACGATAGAGAAAATCCGCAGGGAAGACTAGAATCGAAAGGTTTTTTAAGCTAAAAAACATAGATAAAACATGGAGATGTACAAAAAAGTTTTAGGTACCGTCTTGTCTGTTTTTGTCATTGCCAGCATTATCGGAGGAATAATTTGTATTATTTGTCCTCCGTGTTGCCTTGTTGTTGCTAGCACAGCAGGAGAGACGGGCGTTGGAGGTGGACAAGTTTACACATCTCCCCAAGAATACAACTTGTTTAAAGTGCTTAGTTCAATAGCAACAGTAATTTTAGCATTAATTTTCACATATCTGTTGTGGAAAAAGAAATAATTTTTTAATTCTAGAACCCTCAGAGACTACATGCCAGAAACTAACTAAATAATTCCAGTTAGTGAAGATATAGTCCGATCCTTGCAGAGATGTAAGGAGTTGTATAGAAATATGCAACCGTTGTTATGTTTTATTATCGTTAATTATTATCACGATAATTTTTTCAGCGAAGCATCATGACAAAGTCCGATGCGAAGCAATTCATAACAATTGTAACACAAATGTCAATTAGATTCCACACCGTGAACCTCACCAGGATCGACAGCAGAATGAAGGTCAGTCTGAAGGGCTTACCTGACACGCTGAGAGGAGATGCATGGCCGACGTCAGCCTGTGTCGTGAGATGATCTGTTAAATCAGGTAACAGGCGAGACCCGTGTGTACATTTGCACTGAACAATGTACAGACTGCCTCCGCAAGGAGGAGGAAGGTGCGGGCCACGTTAGGTGAGTACATCCCGAATACCCTGGGCTACACGCGCGCGGCAATGCTGAATTCAAAGGGTCGCAACCCCGAAAGGGGAAGCTAATCTCATAAACTTCAGCCTAGTTCAGATTGAGGCTTGCAACTCAGCCTCATGACGCTGGAATTGGTAGTAATTGGATCTTATCAGGGTCCAGTGAATAAGTCAATGTCCCGTGCTCTCACCGCCCGTCAAACCAACCGAGTTTAGCGTTGACGAGGCCCGTCAGGGACGAATCTTTGTTAGACAAGGTAGGTTAAGTCGTCACAAGGTATCTGTAGGGGAACCTGCAGATGGATCACCTCCTAAAATTAATAAAATACAAAATAGAGAAAAGGCGATTTAGATTATGATTATGAAACCTTCAATCTCGTAAGAGTTGAAGGGGCAGAGATTTTGAGCATAGCGAGAAATGCTCTGGACGTTTGCATACCTTTAACATTTTACAAAAACTTAAAATGAAAATAGAAAACACCTCAATGATTAGAGATTATATCCAGTTCCTGGAAATTTAAAATATGGAGAACTGCACGGAGAGCTTATTAAAAACAATCACTTTCTTTACATGCTTTTGGAACCCCCTTACACAACAGATCCAGAACCAGAAGCACTTCGCAACGCTCTAGAACAAAGACAAAAAGCTCTAGAAAACCAATTAGACATTTGGGCCCAGCGTTTTATGTTCAGAAAATCAGACCAAGAGGAACTATAATCTTTCCAACCACTTAAAAACTTTTAAACATATTTAAAAATCAAATTACATAACAAAAAAATTCCAGTAGAAAATATCTTTTACAAAAAAGGTCAGGACTCAAGAGCAACAGATGACATGCACTTTAAGAAAAGACCCTATGTTTCAAAAGGACTGCGTTTATTTATTAAAGAAATAAGAAGAAACACAGTCATCGTCGAGCCAGGCCTCAGAATAATAGTAACTCCAATAAGAACATTTAGTTGTTACGACGACAAACCGAGGCTCATCCACTGCGGAAATGTTGTAAATCATTACTTCAATGGAATTGGTTATGAACTGACACGCAAGCGATTTATAGCAGAAGCTATGACCCGCGCTCAATAATTCAGAGACAAAAATCCAAGAAGAAAATATGATGTGACTATAAAACACAATCAGCCCCTCGGACTTCTACAAAGAAAGCTCAAATCCAAAAAAACTAAAATAAAAAGACTCATATGATAAATTTATAAACTCAAAAAATTATTTTTCTCTGTGGGCCCATCGTTCAGTGGTAGGATACCTCATTTGCACTGAGGAGATACGAGTTCGATTCTCGTTGGGTCCATATGCAGTCGCAGACTGCATCACGATGGCTTGTGCCATCGGCAAACAAGATTGCGAATCCAATTATAGTTTTGAAAGCCAGCGGAAAACTTTTTCTAAAATTTTTTGCTTTCTGCTTCTCATTGGGTCCACCCACATCCCGAAACATTTAAAACCCCTCAATTACCATAATAATAATTCCAATACGGAGGAAATCAAAAATCGTAAATCCGACAAACTTACGCAATCAAAAATCATATTCACTCAATGTGAAAAGTGGCGTTTTACCGTCGGTAATATGTCATGTCGAGATAATATTCAATGAAGCAAGCAGGAAGACAATAACTTAAAGAGAAATCGTAAGATTTCTCTAAGTTTCCACTAAGTTTTAGAAGGTAAATGATCTTATTTTAAGCTACTAGATGAATAGCTTGGTTTGGATTGTGATGAAGGACGTGGCAAGCTGCGATAAGCTTGGGGTAGGCGCATGCGGCCTTTGAACCCAAGATTTCCGAATGCGATTATACGCGTTTCTATGAAAAATCCTGAGAAGGAGATTTACGCTGGGAATTGAAACATCTTAGTACCGGCAGGAAAAGAAAGAAATTCGATTCCCTTACTAGCAGCGAGCGAAAAGGGAACAGGGCAAACCGAATCTTCTCTTGAAAGAGAGACAGAGATGTGGTGAAGATTAAGCCTAAGGAGTTGAGAAGAAGTCCCCTGGAACGGGGCACTTTAAAGGGTGATAGTCCCGTACTCGAAAGCTCTATGGTATACTTCAAAAGAGTAGGGCTTCTTAGATAGGAGGTCTGAATATGGGAGGATTAACTCCCAACCCTAAACATAAATCCAAGTCCGATAGTGAACTCAGTACCGCGAGGGAAAGCTGAAAAGTACCCTTAATAGGGGGTTAAAAGACTTGAAATCTAGTAGTTACAATTGGTTACGGCATTACGGTGTTGTAACGTACGTTTTGAAAAATGGGCCACGGAGTGTATTTATGTGGCAAGGTTAAACTTGAAGCCGAAGCGAAAGCAAGTCTGAAAAGGCGATAGTCACCTAGATACGACCCGAAACCAGACGATCTATTCCTGAGCAGGTTGAAGTTTTTCGAAAGGAGAATGGAGGACCGAACCGGTGTTATGTGCATGTACTCGGATGACTTGGGAATAGGGGTGAAAAGCCAATCTAGTTTGGCGATGGCTGGTTCCTGTCGAAATATGCCGAAGTATAGTCTTATTGTGCTTGAGAACGAGGTAAAGTACGGATAAGGTTCGCAGGTCCGCAAGGATACGGAACCCTTTCCAACTCAGAACTTGTTCTCTGTATACAATAGGAATGGGGGACGGTGCGTAAGGTGCTGTTTCCGAGACCCGAACAAGGGAGACTGAAGTTAAGGTCCCAAAATTTATGCTAAGTGTAACAAACTTGGTTTGAAACCAGAGACACTAGGGATGTAGGCCCAGAAGCAGCCATCATTCAAAGAAAGCGTAACAGCTCACCTATCGAGGTTTTAAGCGGGGAAAATGGACGGGGCTAAGCATACTACCGATACTTCAGAGGCACTCGACAATATTATGTCTTTTGGTTTTTTGATATTTATTAACTGGAAGGGCTTCGGCTCTTCTGGTTTAATTTTATATTCAAGAAACTGAAAATAGAAAAGATCAGAACACGAAATAATTAGTAACCGAAGAGTAATAACAAAACCGAAAGGTTTTTATAGGAAAAAATAGCTGGAAGGTTATGACAACAACATTTAATTATATGGATGGAGACAATAGAAAAAGGAAACAGATAGAGGTAGGTGAAACCTTAGAAGCATTTAGTTCTGGAGATGTACTTCTTTTAACTAGAGAGTTTGAAGGACTTGAAGGCACCCCAAGATCTGAAAGACCGAGACCAGGTCGCTATCGTATCGAGGAAAAACAAATAGAAACTACTCCTCCTAGGGATGGTGCTGTCAGCCAAATTCACATCACATATCAAGCCAGAAGAGAAGAACACTCCTAATTTTTTAGTTAATAATTATTTCCACTCAAACACGTTGTCTCTAAAATTATAATTTCTTTACCACATTAAACTTTCCCAAATATTATTTTCCCCAAATAAAATTATTATCACATCACAAAATCATATTCATTTAACCATTAGACATAATTAGAGTGTTCTGGTAGGCAGGCGTGGATTCTGCGCAGAAGGTTTCGCGAGAGCGTGGCTGGAGCGGGATCCAATGAGAATCGTGGCGTTAGTAAGATCAAATTACTCTGAGAACGAGTAACGTCGTAAGAGCGCGGTTTCCTTGGCGCTATCGTTTAACCAAGGGTTAGTCGGTACCTAAGCCATACCTTAACTGGCTATGGCGAATGGATTTCTGGTTAATATTCCAGAACTGCTGTAATCTTATGGTATGTATTGCTTCCGGATAAGTAGATGTCCGAGAGGGCTAGTCAACGAGAAGAATGTTGAGCGTAATGCATAGATGCATTTGAATTGTTGGTGAATCCGCTGATTCCAGGAGCCCATGAAAAGTGCATGCACTGGGTTGCAGTAGCCGTACCAAGAACCGACACTGGTGCTCTAGCTGAGAAGGCTAAGACGTGAAAGGGGAAACTGGTTAAGGGAATTCGGCAATCTCGCCCCGTATCTTCGGTAGAAGGGGTGTCTATGTTTGTGTCTGATTTATTAGATGCATCTGTAGATCGCAGTAACAAGGACTGCCCGACTGTTTATCAAAAACGTAGCTGAGTGCAAATCCGAAAGGACTAGTATACTCGGTGAGACCTGCCCAGTTGCGGTGTGTCAAAGTCCTTTTCAAGGGACCTAAGCCCCGTAAAACGGCGGGCCTAACTATGAGGCTCTTAAGGTGAACAAAAGCTGTCTTACATTATGAAAATAATGCTCCAGGCCAAATAGTTACGCAAACAGTTTTAAAAGATTGACGAAGTAAAATAAGATTAAACCAAATGGAGAAAATCGAGCTATATGCTGGAACATCTCGTTAAGTCTTTGATAGGATTCTATCGTCGTGAGATGATAGCGAACCCTGAAAATTCAAAGAATAGAGACAATCAGCAGGAAAGACTAGATTTAGAAAGATTTAAATAATGAATATCTGCCCTCTGTTTATGACAAGAGTAGTTACAGACAGAAATCAAGATAAACGTTATGAATCTGTTGAGGTAGATGGAGAAATCTATTTACTACCAAGAGGACAAGCACGGGAAATAGCAGATGGGAGTAAGGATACTCTTACTTTCGCCCAAAAAGCAATTCGTGTGGTGCCCTATGTGGGTCTTGAAGTTCAAATAACAAGAGATCAACAGGAACTAGATCTCGTATCCACGAGATATCGTTCAAAAGTAGATAGTTCCAATAAATAATTCTAGAATCCCCAGAGACTAAACGCTCGACATAAACCAAAAGTATAAATATCTTAAATTTCCCTTAATTCTATGGAAACAGTAAGTATCCCAAGAAAAGATGTAATCGAACTAGCAAAATTAGCAGCTGAACTCGAAGACAGACTTGAATCTTTAGAGCTTATGAGCAATCCAGAAGTTATGGAATCTCATAAAAGAGCTAAAGAGCAAATTAAAAATAGGGAATTTGCTAATTGGGATGACTTATAAGATTCTTCCAACAAAAGAGTTTGAAAAAGACTTAAAAAAGTTGGATAAAAACGTCCAAGATAGAATTAAGAAAAAAATTGAAGAAGTTGCTGAAAATCCAGAAAGATACAAGCATCTTCATTATGACTTCAAGGGAAGTTGTAGGTTATGGATTGGAAAATTAAGAATTATTTATTCTTATGATGTTCAGAAACAAGAGCTTTATTTAGAGCAAATTATTCTTGGACATAGATATTAGTTTGTGAAGATATAGTCCGACCCTTGCAGAGATGTAAGGAAGTTGTGAGAAATCATGACTCGCCATAATTTCGTTTTATGATAATTATGGTTTGTAGTTTTATGCCCAACAAGGCATGGAGCGAAGTAACAACCACGAGCGTAATGCCTTGTCATTTGATTGGTGACGTGCATGAACGGTTTAATGAGGTGGTCGCTGTCCCTAACCAGAACCTTCTGAACTCACTTACCGGTGAAAATGCCGGTAACGTCTAGTGGGAAGCAGAGACCTTGTGGACCTTTACTTCAACTTGTTGTTGTAGCTTTAAGGAGAATGCATAGTATAGGTGGGAGCGTAGATGCCTAGCTTAGGCAAAGGCGGAGCAACCGTGTAATACCACCCATCCTTCTTGAAGTTGCTTACTCTCGCAAGAGAGGACACCAGCAGGCGGGGAGTTTGGCTGGGGCGGCACCCTGCAGAAAAGATATCTGCAGGGCCCAATGGTAAGCTCAGTTAGGTTGGAAATCTAACGTTGAGTGCAGAGGCAAAAGCTTGCCTGACTGTGTTTCGCACAGCAAAGAACGCAGAGACGAAAGTCTGGCTCAGCGACCCCACGTGGCTTTTTAATAGGGCCCGTGTGTGACAGAAAAGGTACCCCAAGGATAATTGGCTGGTCGCGCCCGATAGTCCATATTGACGGCGCGGTTTGGTGCGTCGCTGTCGGCTCTTCCTATCCTGGAACTGCACAAGGTTCCAAGGGTGTCGGAGTTCACGCATTAAAAGGAATCGTTAGCTGGGTTAAGAACGTCAAATACATTAACGATTTCGCACTAAACACAACAGCAAATATAAAATTAAGAAAAATCACGGCGTTGCATCGCGGTAACGCGATGAAAAACAAAATCAGCTCATATCGGTGAAACCTTCTTACCAATAACTGTGGGTAAGGTGGCAATACCGAGGGAAGATGATAAAGTTTAAATAGTAATATCTGAAGAAATAAACAGGATATATGAAAGGACAGATGTAATAAAGATATCAAGTATGTATGGAGATCTACTAGCAGTTGATAGAGAATTTATTGAACATAAAATTCTAGATTTAGTTGCTGCAAAAAGTACTTTAATTATCTTGGGCAGATATAGTAATGAAGTCCCTCTTGAAATTCGAAAAGAATTAAGAGATTTTTCACATTTAGAAAGTGAATGTAAGAAAATAACGACTTCCGAAGATAAATCATCCCCGTAGAGACTTAGAGTCCTTCAATCGAAGGCGCATAGCAAATTTACCCAAGCAGTTATGTGAAAAATTCTAGAACGTTCCGTTACAAAAGGAATGTTAACACGCTGATCTCCTTTTTAGTTAATGAAAAGGATGATGGTATAGTCCACGCTATATTGAAAAATATAGATAAGTACGTGAGACAGTTTGTATGATATCTACTAGACGTGTTGTTGTTTGAGTGGAACGACTCCTGAGTACGAGAGGAACGGGAGTCGGTTGCCTCTGGTGTACCGGTTGTTACGAGCAGGCCGGGTAGCTACGCAATAGACGGATAAGTACTGAAAGCATCTAAGTACGAAGCCGACCGCAAAACGAAACAACAAAGGCCGCCATAGAAGATGGCGTTGATAGAGTTGGTGTGTAAGATTCAAGGCAACGAGAATTTAAGCACTCAACCACTAATAGCTTCACTTGATTATTACTTTCTGAATCTAGTGTTTGTCTTCCTGTTTGCTGTCATTATTTTTCTTGGTTTTCTTTGATTCATACTTACAATTGAAAAATAGCCCAATCATTGTCCTTTCATAACTCAATCAAAACTATTAACAATAATTAATCTCACTAAACAAACAAAACATCAACCCTCAAACTTCTTACTCCCATCAAACAACGCAAGAATTCCAAATATCATTGCCAATATCCAGAGAGCATAAAGTGCGATAAATGAATAAATCACCCAGTAACCCACGCCAACAACTTCCGCTAATAAATCAATACCTAAGATACCCTTGGAAAATAAGTTAAGTATAGAATAGATAAGGACCACCATACCAATAGTAAATACCATCCCTGAAACAAATACAACTAAGTTTAAAATTCCCGCAACCTTAGCGAATTTTACTTGTTTGCCAGCCTTCATCAAGCCCAATGAAAACAATAAGAATCCGATTAGATTTAACAAAAATAAAATAACCCCTACAATTCCAATAATAAGAAAAGTTGTCTTTAATGTTCCACTTTCTCCAATAATTAAAAAGTCAGTATATAGAGGGTAAACCAAAATTCCTGCCACAATAGACAAAATGATGTAAAGGAACATAGGGATTATTACAAACCAAGCGCCTAAAGACAGCAGTCTTTCGTTAGTGTGTTTACCCAGCTTTACAAAACCAAGATAATAGAAAAAGAACAATGCAACAAAAATAACATAAAAAATTATAGAAATTATTTGATTAATCAGCAGAGAATTAAAAGTTTCTCTTACAGCAAAATTAAGAACTATCAAAGCAAGGTTAACAATAAGAAGAACAATTCCTATAATCCCTGCCATTTTCATCCACTTAATTCCACCTTTCCCAACCTTGCCTATTTGACTGATCTTTGTTTCCTGACTTGGCATTGGTTTAGTTTCTTGCAAAGGCGCACTTTCTTTTGTCTGAACTTTAGCAGATTTATCGAAAAGATTTATCTTTTGAGGAATGCTTTTAGAAACACTTCCCTCAACTACTGCAACAGCTTCATCAACATCTTTTTCTAGAAAGCTTTTCTCCATCAATTTCTTTTTTAAAAACTGAACAGAAAAACCTCTTTTCTTACCTTCATTCAGCCAGTTAATAATATTCTGATTTGCCATTTGTCCTCTTCTCTAATTAATGCAAGATAAATTGATTTTTATAGTTTGTGTTTGGAGAAAAAAGTGTTACGCTCGTTTTTATTACTACCGTTTTTTAGAAAATTATTTTTTTACAACTTGGTATGTATCTCTTCTTTGTAAAGATAAATCTTTCTCTGGTCTTCCCAAGCTTACAAATACTTCAGGACTAATATCTATTGGATCTGAAATTGTGCCCTCCTCAGTTAAAGTTCCGTAATCGACTTTGTGTACCCTCCCTTTTCCATATGGCTCCAAATCAAAATTGAATTCATCATCCATGTTTCTTACAATTTTAATAGCTTCTTCTCCTTTAATCCAGCATTCTGGGTGTTGAGAGACTATAACAACTACTGCTAAATCTTTTGGCCCATATTCTTTAGTTCTTTCAACTGTTACCATAGAGAATTCGCAATTATCTTCCTGTTTAAACTTTTCTAAAACCACGGCTCTGTTATTCTGAACAAATTTTCCTAAAAGCAAAACCTTAAAAACCCTCAATTCTCCTTTCTTTTGAAATAATAAGGCAATAGGAACAAATTACAATTAGCCTGTTGTTTAAATTATTACAATTACAATGAAGAACGAAATTAACGAGGCACATGAAGCCTTTGAGGAAAATTCTAGTTCTGACTCTAAAAGAAAAATCGTCGTTCCTGGAGAAGTTATTGTCAAGGGAGAGGATTATCTTCCTGGAGAAGGAACAAGAAGAGAAGGAGAAAGCATTGTTGCCAGTAAATTCGGTCTTGCTGAAGAAGCTGGCCGCGTCGTCAAATTAATACCTATTTTCGGAGCGTTCATACCTCGAAGAAACAATGTTATAATAGGCCGTGTTAGTGACATCACACATGCTGGCTGGTTAGTTGATATTGATTCTGCATCATCTTCATTCTTGCCAATAGAAGAATCCCCAAGATTCATCAACAGAAACGAAATGGACCAGTACCTTGCTGTTGGAGATGTTATCTCTGCAAAAATCTGGACAGTTAAGGGAAAAGGAATTGACCTGACTTTAAAAGGAAAAGGCCTCGGCAAATTAGAAAACGGATTTATTTTCAGAATAATCCCAAGCCGCGTACCCAGAGTTATTGGCCGCGAGGGCTCAATGGTAAACCTAATAAAAGAAAGAACAGGTTGCAATATCACAGTCGGACAAAACGGCTGGATTTGGGTCAAAGGGCCTTCAATTGAGGCAGAAATAAAAGCAAGAAAGGCAATAGAACTTGTTGCTGATAAAGTCTATATCATGGGCCTTACAGAAAAAGTGGAGGAATGGTTCCAGGAGAATGAGTGAAATGACAACTAAAACAACAAAAAAAGAATCAAAAAGACCAGACGGTCGTAAACCAGAAGAAATGAGAAAAATGACTGCAAAAGTAGGAGTTATACCAAATGCAGACGGCTCAGCAATGTTTGCTTTCGGTGACACAGTTGCAATCGCAGCTGTTTACGGACCAAGACAACTACACCCGCAACACCTGCAAGATCCTGCAAAAGGAATTTTAAGATGTGTTTATGATTTGTTAAGCTTTTCAGTTTATGACAGAAAAAGACCAGGTCCAAGCAGAAGATCTAATGAAATTTCAAAAGTAACACAATGGTCCTTATCCCCTGCAGTTGACTTGGTGGCATTTCCGAACACAGTTGTTGATGTCCAGATTTATATCTTACAGGCCGATGCAGGAACAAGAACAGCAGGAATCAATGCAGCTTCAATGGCTCTCGCCCACGCAGGAATTCCAATGAAAGACCTTATTTGTTCTGTCGCTGTTGGAAAAAATGATAAAACCTTAATCGTTGACCTGACAAAAGAAGAAGAGGATTTTGAATCTGGAGAGGGTGCAACAGATTTTGCAATCGCAAAGCTGGCAAACCATGATGAATTTTCATTACTGCAATTTGACGGAAAAATCCAGCCAGAACTTGTTAAGGAAGCTATGGAACTAGGAGTCAAAGCATGCAAAGAAATTTATGAAGTTCAAAAAAAGGCATTAAAAGAGATTGTTGAAGATTCTAAATCAGGAGCAAGAAAAAAATGAGCAGCATGGAAATTTCAAACCTAACAAAAGAAAAATTAAAAAACATGATTGCAGAAGGAAAACGCTTTGATTCAAGAGGATTGTTAGACCTTAGAGATGTTGAAATTTCTTATGGTGTTTCAAAAAAAGCAGAAGGTTCTGCTAGAGTCAAGATAGGAAAAACAGAAGTAGTCGTAGGGGTCAAATTACAAACCGGAGAGCCATACCCAGATTCCCCAGATAAAGGAAATTTAATGGCCTCTGGTGACTTGCTCCCACTAGCCTCCCCGAGATTTGAATCTGGCCCCCCTGGTTTCAACGCAATTGAATTGCCAAGGCTCATTGACCGAGCAATCAGAGCTTCAGGGATGATTGATTTTTCAAAACTTGTTATAAAAAAAGGAGAATTAGTTTGGACAGTTATAATAGACATCTATCCCATAAACGATGACGGTAATTTAATAGATGCAGCAAGCATGGGTGCTGTGGCAGCTCTCAAACAAACAGTTTTCCCAGAAACTGATAAAGACGGAAAAATCAATTATGAAAAGAGGACCAGCAAAAAACTTCCTTTGTCAAAAGAAATATCTCCTATTTCATTCAGCTTCTTTAAACTTGGAGATTCCATAATTTTAGACCCAACTCGCGAAGAAGAAGAGGCTTGCGACGCAAGGATTACTTTTGGAATCTCAAAATGGAATGGCCAATACATGCTGAATTCATGTCAGAAAAAAGGAGAGGCGCCTCTAACTCAGGAAGACGTTGCAAAAATGATGGACATCATTCCTAAGAAATTCGAAGAATTAATCAAAAAACTTGAAACCTTCATTTCTTAAAAAATGAATGGGCTTAAAGATTTCTAAATCGGAATCTTTAAAAAGTTTTTGTGAGATTTTATAATATGGAACAACAATTCACAAAGTATGAAATTACAAGGATTGTCGGAGCAAGAGCATTACAAATAGCAATGGACGCACCCTTACTTCTTAAAATCACTACAGAAAAACTAAAGGAAATAAAATACGACGCGTTAGAGATAGCAGACCTTGAGTTTAAGGAAGGCGTTTTACCCATTTCAATAAAGCGACCAACTCCTAAAAAAAGCAAGGAAAAACTTGGAGCGATAAAAGAAGAAAAGTTATCTGACGAGGAAATAATAGAAAAAGCACAAGAAGTTGAAAAAGAAATTGTTCAAGATGCGAAAGAGATGGGGTTTGTCAACGAGGCAGATGCAGACGAATCAGGAGAAATGGAAGACTCTGGTGAAGAGAAATAAACACGCTTAAAAAGTTCTATTTCTTATCTAATCAATGCTACTAAAAAGAGTTAAAGCTAAGAACATTAAAGATTCTCGCTCTGATTGGACAATAGAAGTTTCTGTAAATGGTTGCAAGGCCTCTTCCCCATCAGGAAAATCAAAAGGCAAATACGAAACACCCTCGTTTAGAAAATCTCTCAATTGGAATATTAAGATATTAAATTCTCTAAATTTTCCGAACATAAATATTTCTTCCTTTAATGACATTTTAAAAGTTGAATCTTTCCTAAAAAGAAAATTTAAACTAAAAAATGCAAAACAATTCGGAGCTAATACGCTCTTCGCTTTAGAATCTGCAGTTCTCAAAGCATTAGCAAAAGAAAAAAATATTCAATTATTCCAACTCTTTCCCAAACCTAAAAAAATCCCTGTTCCAGTTGGAAATGCTATTGGTGGAGGTTTACATTCACACAACAAAAACAAACCAATTTTCCAAGAATTTTTGTTAATCCCAAAAGAAAAGAAATTTAAGGATAATATTAAAGTCATGGATAGTATTTATCAGCAACTCAAAAAACAAGTTCAAACTAATGAAAAGAACGACGAAGGCGCTTGGCAAACCCCCCTCAACAATGAGCAAGTCCTAAAATTATTATCCCAACAAAAAAATATCCGCGTAGGAATCGACGCAGCAGCCTCCTCGTTCTACAACAACAAATACTACAATTATAGAAACAAGCAACTCAATACTGCAGCCCAGGTTTCTTACATTCATTCATTAATCAAACAATACAATCTCTTTTACATAGAAGACCCTCTCCAAGAAGAAGATTTCCAAGGCTTTGCAAAAGTCATGCATTCTCCTAAGCATCTAATTGTCGGAGACGACCTCACAGCAACTCAAATTTCAAGATTAAAAAAAGCAATTAAAACAAAGTCAATAAACGCAATGATAATCAAGCCAAATCAAAACGGCTCCCTGATAGAACTCAAACAAATCTTTGACATTTGTAAAAAACATAAAATTAAAACAATTTTATCACATCGTTCTGGCGAAACCATGGATAACGCCTTGGCAGACTTGGCGGTTGGTTTTGGTGCTGATTTTATCAAATGCGGAATTGCGACAAAATGGAGGGAAGTTAAGTTGAAGAGGTTGGTTGAGATTGAGAAAAGTCTGAAATAGAAAACAAAAAGAATAATATTTACAACTGTAAAACAGCTTGATGTATGGTTCACCCAAAACCAATAGACATTAAATTATGAATATTAACAAATACAGAATTAATTCAAGCGAACAAAGTGAGCAATTATCAATGTGACATCCTCCCAGCCCTAAAGGGTTGACGCGAAGCGTCAATTCCTCGCTTCGTTCGGAACTGGGCGTCCTTTCGTTTTACGCGTGGTGCATCTGTTGATTTTCGACGTAATCATAAGCCCGCTAAAATCACTATTCCCGACGCCATCGCAAAAATACCCTTCGTTCCAAAAATGCCCTCGCGGATAT
>JAHITZ010000044.1 GCA_018817405.1 Nanobdellota archaeon | reverse complement strand
GTCCAAACTCCTTGCTCCCTCCTTTCAACTTCTCTAGTAATCCATTTTATTTTCTTCTTATTCAGTTTCTTCATAAGAACCTGCTTCACAGCAGGCCTTATCTTATTTGTCGAGGTAACCTTATTTCTGGATAAGACAAAATGTTTACATTGTAACGTAAACGTCAGCTATGGAAACAAAAAAATTGAACGGCGGTGAAAAAGCAAAAGAAAAGGTTAAAAATAGTGAAAACCTCAATAAAAATATAAAAGAGGGTAAAATGGCTATTAGAAAGAGAATAAAGGGTGAGTGTGTTGAGGTTAGAGAAAGAAATACTTCTGCTGGGAAAAAAGGAACTATTGTTTGCAAATGCTCTCGGAGTGATTCTTATGTCAAGGCAAAGAATGCGTTAAAAAGATTGAGAAACAGGAACTAAAATGTTAAGCGAAGATAATAGGGTAGATGTTATCGCTATTATTATTGCCTCTTTATCTACTATACTCGGCTTAATAACAAGTTTTGCTTTTCCAAGAACCCAAGTTTTAGTTTTAACTATTTTGACAATCTTATTGCCAGTCATATATCAAATTGGAAATATCTTTTCTAAAAAATGTGTAAGGAATGAAAATAAAGAAGATTTTAATGTATTAGAAGATGCTATTGAAGAAATCGAGAATGAGAATGAGATATTAAAGATAAAATTAAATGAAAAAGAAAATAGTTAAGTTTACATCTTTTAGTTTTTTCTACTACTTAACCCAATCAACTCAACCCACTTATTATTTCCTTCCAACTTCAAATCAGTACAAGCTAACTCATAAGGAGAACATTTTATAGTTTGATGTTTGGTAATGAAATTATAGTAAATCTCCCAACCTTTCAGTATCGCTTTTGCACTTTCTAAACTACCATGAAAGCCCCTCATTGTTTTTGTTCTTGCCCTTACGTTATTGTGCAATCTCTCAATAGGATAATTAAACGTATCCTCTTTACTTGTGATAACTTGCTTATGACAGACGTTATGCCTCCCTAACTTGTTATTGTATCCCCACGCCTTCTTAATCGCTTTAGGGTAGCCACGTAAACCATCGGTTGTAACTTTTTCAACTTGCTCTCCTGTTCTCTCCTTTATCTTTGTGGCAACCACTTGTAAATCCTTAATCTCTCTTTGATTTGAGAAATTGGTAGCTGTCATGAATTTTGTTTTAGGGTCTATGCTATCTATAAAATAATTATCTTCCACGCCCTTCATTCCTTTTTGATGGTGTAATCTTCTCTTGTATTCTATCTCATCAATCTGAACTTCAGAACCGACTTGAAGTTTAAGATTATCTGTAAACTTACTAATCTTCTTAGAGAATTTAACAACCCATCTGTAAATGCTCATGTGACTTGAATTATGTGGATAGAATGTTTGAAAATGCTCTTGGACTTTCCTAGTTGAAACGCCCCTATAAAATAAGTCAATGCCACAAGTTATTTTCTGTGGGTTGTTTCTCATCCTGTAGAAACCATCATCATTCGTGAAATATTTTCTACAATTCTTACAGTAGTATTTCTGAATCTTCCCTCTGTTTTCTGTTTTTCTATAACCTTGTTTTGTATAATTACTTGCCTTACATATAAAGACATTCAATCGCTGGTTTTTTATATCCTGTTTCACTTGTCATTTTGGTGGGAGTGTTTAGTTTGACGACGGCACTCCTGCCGATTATTTATTTCTTATATGAAATATTGTAATATTACATAGATACACTACTATTTAAACCTTTCTATTAGTGAAATAACGTAATATTAGAAACAGATAGATTTAAATATATGTAATACTACTATAAACTATGGAAAAAGAAGAGGAATTTATCGAGCATATACATAAAGAAATCAAGGTTCAATGTAGCAAACCCAAAGATAGACAAGTCGGACAATTTTTCATACAAATACCTAAAGAGATTGTAAGGGAACTGAACATTAAAAAAGGAGATGTAGTTATTATAGATGTCCCATTAAAAGAAAAAAATAAATATTCTATTAAACTCAAGAAGGGCGTAATATGACTAAATTTTTTAAAGAAAAAAGGAAGATTGACCCATACACAGAAGCGGTTGCACGAGTTTTCAATAGATTAAATAAAAAGGTGACGCCTTCAGAAGTCGCAGAATATCTTAATATCCATCCGAATACTGCAAAAAGAAGAATACTAAAATTAAGAAGGCAGGGATATATTAAATGCGAAAAAGAAGGGAAGAAATTATTTTGCAGTAAAAGAAAAAAGTTTAAGATTAAGAATTAAAACACCCAATCACACTTACATCATTAGAGTTAACTTCAAAGTCACTAGTAAGAACAGAAACATGTTTAATAAAGTCCATTTTGGTTTGGCAAGAATATATTGAAATTACTTCATCCTTAACAAAATACTGGCATTCGTTTCCACCACAATAACCTCCCCGTAAACCTTCCTTGCAAAATTCTTGTGATTCTTTGCCCTCTCCATAGTCAACAGAGCAACAAATCTCTACATTGTGATTTTTATAAATATCAAATTCTTGAGAAGGGAAAAAATCTCTTTGCATTCCATCGAACAACATTGGCTCAAATCCAACTTGCTCTCCATCTACAATCTACTTGCAAGAATAATAATCAGAACCTGAAAGGTCTTTAAGAGAATAAGTAATTCCGATTCTACCTAAGCTTTTCCCTTCTTCTTTTGCATTTAGACAATCAATTCCTCTACCAAAATCAATATCCCAAAAAGGTGATACAAGTACAATCCCTCCTTTTTTCGCACTTCCTTCACTAATCACATTTCCAGTTATGGATGGTTTAAATGCAATAACAACCAAAACTACAATAATAGCTAAAAGAAGAAGAATTATAATGCTCTTAGATTGTCCTTTTTTCATGTTAGAATAACTGAATAATACTATATAAGATTTTCCTAACAATTTTTTACTACTTAGTAAAATACTAGAAAATTTTTGGAACTGACGTTTAGGTTACAATGTACTAAATGTTTAATAAATAGAAGCTAATTATAAATCTGTTCTTTGATTTTCTTCAAGTCGTCTTTTACCTTGGACTTGCTTCGTTTTTTTGGGTGGCCGTTTCTAAAGGATACTGCAATTAAAACTAATAGGACTATCAAAAGAAAAAAACTATTCGCCAGCAATATGCTTATTATATTCATGAGATTAATCAATAAATTTTATCTTTTTAAATATTTAGTTATAAGTTCACATTCTCTCTAAAGTTTCTATGCCCAAAAGGTACAGGGCGTTTTTGAGCACTTGGGAAGATGCATCTACAAGCACAAGTCTAAATGATTCTTCTTTAGAACCAATTACTTTGTTTTTATGATAAAACTCATTAAATGTCTGAGCTAATTGGTGAGCGTAGTTTGCAATCAGACTTGGAGAGAGAGTTTTGTAAGCTTTTTCTATAATTTCTGGGAATTTAGTTAATTGTAAAACAAGAGATTTCTCTGAATCGTTTAAGTCTTTAATTTTAAACTTCTTCTGTTTGTATTTTGCTTTTCTTAAGATGCTTTTAGCCCGCGCATAAGTATATAATAGGTACGGGCCTGTGTTACCTTCGAAACTGATGGACTCTTTTTTGTTAAAGACAATTGTTTTGTTTAAGTCTTGCCTAAGCATTGCATATTTCATCGAGGCTATGGCAATTAGTAAAGACCTTTTTTCTAATTCTTTCGTGTTTATCTTGTGCCTCTTTTTTATCTCTTCTTTAGCATAATCGATTAATTCTTTTTTAAAATTTGAATAAAGAACATTGTCGCCGGTTCGTGAGGACATTTTTCCGGTTGGAAGTCTCACTTCTGACAGAGGAATATAGAAACTTTTTCCGGCAGCTTTTGATTTTGCTAACTCAAGAGTCTTGAAAACTTGATGGATGTAGAGCTCTTGTTCTCGTCCTATTATATAATAGGACTTATTGAGTTTGAATTCTTTAAATTTTTTTTCTGCTAAACCCAGGTCTTTTCCTCCGTAAAGTACGGTGCCATCTTTTCTTAGTAAAAGAAAAACTCCAAGGTTTGCTTGATTCTGGTCTTCAAAATTAATTATCGTCGCCCCTTCCGAGATCTTTGCAATCTTTTTTTTCACGAGAGATTTCACAAAGGCTTTAGCTGGTTTTTCTAATTCTGATTCAAAATATTGGATGCTGAATTTCGTGTTTAGCTCATTGTAAATTTTTTTCCAAGCATTGATTGACGATTGTCTTGTTTTCTTCCAAAGATAATTTAGTTTCTTCTCTTCTCCTGATTCTAATTTTCTATTTATTTCTTCTACTTCTTCTTGGGATTCTGGGGTTTGCTCAAGTTTTTTAATGGCTTCCACATAGATTGAAGCAATCCAGGATTCTTCTTCTTTTAATTTTTCTTTTGCGTGAAACTTTTGGTAAGACCAGAGCCATTTTGCAATGTGCATTCCAGTGTCTCCAGAGTAGTTTGCCCTAATAACTTTATTTCCTGTAAATTCTAAAATTCTTGATATGCTTTCTCCTAAAGAAGTTCCTCTAATGTGACCGACGTGGAATGCTTTATGTGTGTTTGGTTGAGAGAATTCAACCATTATCTTTTCGTTTCCTAGTTTTTTAGAACCATATTTTTCTTTTTGCATTTTTATTGTTTCAAGGGTTTTTTTTGCTAACTTTGTTTTATCAACAAAAAAATTAACATATGGTCCTTTAGCTTCTACTTTTTCAAATTCTTTTGACTTTATTTTTTTAGTTATGTCTTGCGCAATTTCTGCAGGATTTTTCTTTAGTTTTTTACCGACGGCAAAACAAGGAAATGCAAAATCTCCTAATTCTGGAGAAGGAGGAATTTCAATTAAGTTTTCTATTTCGTTTGTCGTTAGCCCCATATATTTTTTAATTGTTTTTATAACATCTTTCTTCATGATAAAGAATTGTTAAGATGATTAATAAATTTATGTAAAGCCCCTACCGGGACTTGAACCCGGGACCTCCACTTATCTCGATTGTCGACGCTATTTCAGAATCTTCAAACTTGTAATTTTAAATCTACGAGAGTGGCGCTCTAGCCAACTGAGCTATAGAGGCTCTAAAGAATAGGTGAAGAAAGATTTATAAAGACTTTCTTCTAATTTATATATGTATAAAAAGAGTGTGACAATGAATAAGCAAGCAAAATTGGCATTGAAAAGTTTTATTGTGTTGGGATTATTAGCCGTTGTGTTTTATATCTCGTTTGGTTTTGCAGCCCATGTAGTAACTTCTGATGGATATAATACTTCTTTATATGGGCCAGTCTTAGAAGACATCGGATACACATATAATATAACAATTAATAATTCCGATAATACCTACGAATCAAATATAACAAAAGTTAATATCACTTTGCCAACTGGTTTTGTTTTTAGGCCTGGGTCTTTGTTTCACAATGGTACAAGTTTGGGTGTTGGCAATTATACATTTACAAGTACAGGCAATATAAGTTTAGTTTGGGAAAATGCCTCGAGTATGCTTTTCAATGGGTCTGCTGCTGGAACGCTAAAGAACTTCTGGTTTAATGCGACTGTTCAGCACCCTGGCTGGTATAATATTACTGTCGAGACAACTTATAATGGTACAGGAACACGATGGGCAAATATCTCTGTTGTGGTTAACGACACAACTACTCCTAATCTTACAACAATTAATGTGCCTAGTCCTTGGTCAAATGTTTCTGGGACCATTACTCTAAATGCAACTATTACAGACAATGGTGCTATGAGTGCTGTCCACTTTAATATAACTAACGCCACCGGGGTGGGTACTGGTGGAGTTCATCAGAATTTCACAATAGCGGCGACTAATATTGGGAATGACTGGTATATTACCTTTGATACTGGAGAGCTCACAGATGGTGTTCATAACATTACTGTTTGGGCAAATGATACTTATAACAATTTGAATATTACGAGTTCTGTTACAATTATTGTTAATAACACCCTGCCTGTGCTTTCTTATGGAACTTCAAGTGAAAATGATGGAACTAACTTTTCTAGAGATTGGATTTATGCTAATATGAGTTTTACACAAAATAGCAGTGCTGTTAATATAACATTTACATTGCATAATCAAACAGCCAAACTTAATGAAACAGTTTTTAATAAGACTTACTTGTATAGAACTTGGATGAATTGGACTTCTTTGACTGAATCTAATTATACATATAATCTAACTGTTACTGATTATACCAACGCCAGAATTACCACTGCTACTAGGGCACTTGTGTTGGATACTACTGATCCAGCTTTAACCTTGGCAAGATCTAGTAGTTCTACTCAGACTCAAATAGTTATGACTTCTGCCATTACAGAGGGCGGAAGTCGCGTAGCTAGCGCTTGTGGTGTTGATGGATTTAGTGCTGAGTTTGTAACAGTAACGGGTATGACTCCTAATAGCGGGACCCAGACACTTACTGTTACAGGTTTATCGTGCGGTACATCTTATAACTTTATTGTAAGTTGTACAGATAATGCTGGAAATACTGGGAGCAGCGCGAGCACTGCATATTCTACTGAGGCCTGTGGTGGCGGAAGTAGTGGTGGCGGAGGAGGTAGTGGTGGCGGAGGAACAACATGGAGTGCGACGTATAATGAAGCTGATGAAGTTTTAAGTAACAAAGAAGAAGGTGTAACTAGAACATTGGCTAAACAACATAGAGTTAAGTTAAGTGTGTCTGGAGGGACAGGAGAAAGGGCAGAGACCCATTATGTTGGAATTACTAGTTTGGGTGCTGATAGTGCTACTGTTGAAGTTACAAGCACCCCCCAAGAAGCTACGCTTAAGATTGGAGAAAGCAAAAAGTTTGAGGTTACAGATGATGGTTTCTATGACCTTGTTGTTACACTTAATTCTATCACAAACAACAAAGCAGACATAACAATTAAATCAATATATGAAGCTGTGACTGGGGCACAACCAGAACCAGAGACAGAACAAGAAGGTGAGGAAGTAGCGCAACTAGCAGAGGAAGAAACTGGACCACAACTTTCTTCTAGTAACGCAAGGGTTTGGATGGTGGTTATAGTGATAATTGTAATTGTGGTGGTTGTTCTTTGGTTTGTGTTAGGAAAGAACAAAGGAAAAAAGAAAAAAATCAAGGGCAAGTTTTATTAAATCTTTAGTGGGTAGAGTATTTTTGTGTGGTTGTTTGCAATAAACAAGTAGATAATATTTGGAAGGACTGCCCTTGCTAAGCAAATCTCTTCTTTTGCGCGGTAGTTTTTGTGGTTGTATCGCGCTGTTTGATTTACGTTGAATTAACTAAAAAGATAGATTTATTAGTCTGTTGTTTGTTTATTTGAAATGGAAAAAATTGATGGTTTTGCTGTTGCC
The DNA here is from genome assembly GCA_018817405.1 of Nanobdellota archaeon. GTDB lineage: Archaea > Nanobdellota > Nanobdellia > Pacearchaeales > GW2011-AR1 > UBA73. The sequence goes on along the minus strand of JAHITZ010000044.1, from coordinate 28,306 downwards.
TCTGGGACTATTTTGATGATTGTGGGTTTGGTTTTAATTGTAGTTGCTTTTTTTTCTGTGAAATTCTTGCTTATTTATGGTTTTGTTCTCTTGCTTATTGGAATTGTCATATTGGCAACACTAAAACAGCAAGAATTTGTTGAGCCTATAAAACAAAAAGCAAAGAAATAAAAAGAGGGGAAAGTAGTAATTAAAATGGACAATTTGCTTGTTACAACTGTTGAAACAATTCCTGGGAAAAAAGTTGTGAAAATCTTGGGAGTTGTTAAGGGCAACACTGTTCGGGCTAAGAACATCGGGAGAGATATTGCTGCGGGTTTTAAAAATATTGTTGGGGGTGAGATAAAGTCTTACACTAATTTGTTGGTTCAAGCGAGAGAGGAGTCGTACAATCGGATGGTAAATGAAGCAATTGGACTTGGCGCAGATGCTGTAATTGGGATGAGATTCATGACTTCAATGGTTGTCGGCGGTGCGGCAGAGATTTTAGCTTACGGGACTGCTGTGAAGTTGGGGTGAAATGAACAACCACTCCTAAATGGCGAGGTATCAGGAACTAAAACAAAAATGTTAACAGACACACAAAATCCACAAAGAAAAGATTCATTAATTATTGGGAATTTTTGGTGTCTTAGATTCATTAATTATCAACTAAATTTTGAGGACACAATTCCTCACCCGGTTTCAAAACCGATGTATCCTTTCCGTTAATGTAATGAAAAGGTTATTGTCACGTTTGTTTTAGCTTTTTTTGTGTTTGTAATCAAACTCATTGTTAAGATTTTGAAGAAATAAAATGTTTGACAAAGCACAAACAATTAGATAGAATATTTCTCGTTGAACTCTTGTTATGAAAAAGAAGAAATCTATCAAAAATAGAGAGAATGTTGCTGTCGGGTTTTTTGTCGTAGTTGTTTTTGCTTTTGTTCTTTTCTTTGGTTTTTAGGGTGTTGAAAAGCAAAAAGAGATTATCGAAGATGTTGTGGTTGTTGTTAATGATGAATATTTCCTTCAGGGCGATGTCCAACAGGTAAAGGCAATGCTCGAAGCACAAACTAAAAAACAAGTGGGTGAAGATGCTGCGCTTGAAAGGGCGGTTTCTGATGTCCTTGTTTTACAGGAAGCACAACGCAGAGGTATTTCTGTAACTGATGAAGAAGCTGAACAACATTTAGAACAAGTTATTGCAAAGCAAGGCCTAACTCTAGAAAAAGTAAAGGGAGATATTACTTCTAAAGGGGAAAGTTATGAAAAATCTCTTGAAAATTATAAAGATTTGGTCATTATTGAACGCGTTATAAAAGACGTGACTTCAGATATTGAAGTTAGCGATGAAGAAGCAAGAGCTTATTATGATGCTAAAAAAGATGTTTTATTCACAGGAGCGGTTGTTATGCCTTATGAAAACATAGCTGGGCAATTGAAACTTGCTTTGGCACAACAAAAACAGCAACAAGAGTTTAGTGACTTTGTTAATAGTCTTAAGGAAAGTGCAGATATTGAGTATCTTTAGCTAGAAATAACAGGCGAAAACTTTAAAAGGGTTTGATTTCGAGTAATTCTATGAAATTTAGAGAATTAGGAGCGTATGGCTGTTTGCAGCATGGGCTTAGAACAGCAGAGCAATTCTTAACAGCACATCGTACTAGAATGCAACTTAAAGATCCTGCTGACACCAGGAGTTGGGTTCGAAGAAGATGGAGGCAAAGAAGTTGGCCCACATCAACAGATGCTAGAACTTTTTTAAGAGGCCTTGTTGATAGAGGGCATCTCGAAAGATTACCAAGTGGCACCTACACGCCAACGGCTGCAGGGCAGGAATATCATCAAAGACTTGACAGGCAAAATGCTCAGCATGTTTGGGATTCCGTAGCCTCTTAATGTATTTGTTACTCGATTAAAGCGAACTTCTCACCTTAATTTTTAAGGGCGGTTAAGGTATCTTATGCGAAGTTTTAACTTTTATCTAAGTTAGAAATGTACTTTTTTGTAAGTTTTTTTGCTTCAGCAAAGTTTTGCTTCTTTGATTTCATTTCTTTACTAGATAATTTATCTTTTTCTAGAAGATTGAGAATATCTTCAATTATTTTTATTAATTCCTTAATCTTAACTGAGTTTATTTCTTGGGTTTCTTGGGTTTCTTTTGCTATCTGAGGTTTGGCATGGATTGCTGTGTCCCTGAGCCTGATAAAACGCTTCATCTTTGGCCAACTAAACAATTCAGACATTATATTTTTGCAAGCCAATAGCTCTGAAAACTAAGTTAATTTATCTTCAACAGATAGTTTTCTGAGAATAATTTCATTAATCACCTTTAAATCAATGCCTCTGATTCCCAGCTCAGCAGATAGCTTTACATTTACGACCCTTTCAATGCCTGAAACTAAGTATATCAAAATCATTTCCCAAAAATACTCACTTTTACCGAACCGTTTATTTTTTATTAATTCCTTAACAAAAAGTATCTCCTTCTTAACATCTCTATACACTACCATTTTGATTTGAAAATCTTTTTTCTTCAATAACTTTATTAATTTCCTATGGGCCTTTGCTGGATCCCTCTTAAAATCTTTCAATAGGCCAAACTCAACAATAAATCTAGATAGAAGATCGCTTTGAAAATTTTGATCTATTTTTGGGTCCATATCTTATAAAAAATCCTTTTAATTAAATATCTTTCGATGCCGAGCGCGTCGGGCCTTCGGTCCTCCGCTTTTATTGTGGCTATTTTTTTAGATTATGCAAGGCCCAGCACCTTCTGGTTCGTCTGCATCTGGCACTTCGACTTGCCAAACAGGGTTGCTCATTGTAGATGCCTTAATAATTAGAAGACCTTGTGAAGAACTTGGTGTGCCGTCCCGATTCTGCGGAACCAAATAGTCTCCGTCTCTCCTTGACACGTAATCACATCTTAACGACACTTTTCCTAGGCCAATTCTTCTTGTTGCCATTTTCCCCTCAGTTTTTATGGATATAAAATCATTTGTGGGCTGAAAAAGATAATCCCTTTGAGACAGTTTTCTAGGAATTAACCGAACATTTCCTCTATGCTAAAATATTTAATAAACGCTAGAAGGTTTGAGCTGGAGAAATTGAGTGAGGAAATTCTCCAATTGCTGTATTATGTCTGAAAAAGAAATATGTTTGATCACGCGTGTATGCAAGTGTGTAATTCTCTTTGATTGTTGTTGCGGTGTCAACTGAATGTATTACAGACTGATTTGCAATTTGTCTTAAATAATTTCTAGCTGCTCTTTTTCTCCTGCCATCAACCAATCTAATATCTGCAAGATTTCGCAGAGCTCTTGCTTCATTACAAACTTCGCCGCCAAAAGCATCTTCCAAAGCAACTCCCCTAGCTCGTAGATCTTCTGAAATAATCTTCATGGAAAGGATCATCTTTTTGCTCTTTTAAATTTTACTAAAGCGAAGTTTTACTTAAAAATAGCTAGAAACTTCGCACAAGCACAGTTATGCGAACCATGAAAACAGCTACAAAGATGGTGTTTCTAGGGCGTTTCAGAAGATGCTTCCCTAGTTTCTACTGAATAATACAGTCTTGGCCCTGATTGTTGGGAAGTTTCTCTGTAGAGTCGCGATTCAATCGCCTCTGAAGCCTGCTGATGAAATGGTTCTGGATTGGCCAAATAAATTGCTTCAACGCACATTTCCGCGAGATTTGCGAGTGCTAGGGCCCCTACCACCAACCCTGAAGCGAGGTCTCGTTTTCTCATGGATTTTTGAAGAGGTCCTGGTTTTTATGATTTGTGATGCCGAGCGCGTCGGGCCTTCGGCCCTCCGCTTTTATTGTGGCTATTTTTCTTGCGAGAAAGATGTGAAAAAGATGATCTTTTGTGGCGTCTTAGGGTCAAAAATCCTTGGTTTAAACGAACTTCTCCTTTATGCAGAAAGTTTTTATTTTTGCTAGAAAAATAGAGCTAAAAGAAATGAGAAAATTGTGGAAAAGATGATTTATTTTTTCTTTTTTTCTGGGCCTTTTGCTCTTTGTGCGACTTTACCGATCCAGATTGTTGCGAAGACTGCTATTATTGTCACGACAATTGCGTAGATGAATAATCCTCCGATGCCTTCGCCTGCTGTGTAGTACTTGTCGAACAATGCTCTTATTGCGCCGTTCCAGGCAAGGGCTGCGATTAAGCCGAATGCTATAGTTATCAAGGCTGCGAGTTTTTCAATGACATCTTTTTTCATTTTTGTTGGGCCTCCTTTCAACTTGTTTGAGTTTCAGACTGGATTATGTGGGGTTTTCTTGCCCAGGTTGTTACCAGAAGGATTCCAATTATTGCGACGAGGGTTATGACTCCTGCTGAAATGAGGTCTGACAAGTAGGGGGTTTTCGTAAGGGTGTCTTCTTTTATGAGAGATTCAACTGCGTGAACAACTAGATCTTTCCAAGTAAGGGCGATTAGAAAAGAAAATGCTGCGATTATGGCTGTTGAAATGTGTTGTTTGAATTGGTGTGAAAGGAATTCTGCTTTTGTAAGAACTTGTTTGGACAGCTGATTGTCAATGTGTTTTTCTATGTGTTTTTGGTCTTGTTTTGTGAGGGTTTTTTCTTTTGGCATTTTTGGATTTTATTTTTTCGTGGTAGGCGGTGAAGTGATATGAAAATCTATTGGTGTAAAACCAAGGATGTCTTGATTGTGGGTTGATTTTTCGTGAAACTCTTTTTTGAATGACCTCTTTGTTTTAAGGAATTTCACTGAAAAATAAAGGAAACAGTGTTTAAAAAATTAATGAAAAATAAAAAATAAAGGATTTTGAGGTTACTTATTACCCATTAGTTCTAGGATTCCAATAATTGCAAGGGCGATTACTGATATCCACGAACCCCATGTGCCTGTATCAAAAGATACTAAAGGCAATAACCACATAATTGCTATTACCAAAAATAACCATGGAGAAATTTTATGCATTTTTCTATTACCTCCTTTCACCTCTTCTTTAAGTATTATTCTGATTAGGTTTGCCGGCTTTATATATGTTTCTTTTTTTACTCGTCGTCGGTTTTTGTTTTGCCGTCAGTGGGTTTTTTTTGACCCTGGGGGTAAGTTTTTCTTTATTTTTTGTGGAGGTATATCAAAAAGTCCTTGTCGCTTACCTCACCTTGAAACCTCGAGAACGTTTTGTTCTCTATTGCCATGTCAAAGACCAAGGTCTTTGAAGGGGGTGAGGTTTGTCTGGACTTTTGGATGCTCGGAGTGTTTGTCTTTGAAACAAGTGGATGTTTAAAGAATTGTTTGGTGTTTGAAGTTCGTTTAAACTTTATTTTTGAAATGTGTTTTTTTATCGTCTGTAAGAGGTGTTTTTTATGTTTAAACAGCTGTTTGTATTGTGTTTCTTGGTGTTTTTGTATTTTGTTTTTTAGTTTCTTGTTTTAAACAGGATTGCTTTGTTTTTTGGACAACTCGCTTTTTTTAGCTTTAGAAGGTAAAATTTAAATAGTCTGGGTGTTTGTTTTTATTATGTTTTGGTGGTTTTCTAAAAAAAGGGTTGAAGAATTAGAAGAAAAAACTAAAGTGGGTTTTTCTTCTGTCAAAAACGATATGGACTCTGTTGGTAAATGGATTAAACACTTCGATGCTGGCAGTAAACAGCTGTTTGATTTAGTTTTTTCCTTGAAACAAGAAATGTCGTCGTTAAAAGATGAGGTTGGGGCGTTGAGAGAAGGACTAGATATTGTATCTGAAGAGGAAAAAAACAAACAGGTGTTTAAAAAATTGCCTGTTTTGAATAAACAAACACCTGTTGAATGTGTCCAAAAGGCTGTCCAAACAGCTGTCCAAACAGATAATATTTACGGAATTTTTAAAGGTCTTTCAAGCAATGAAAGGTTGTTGGTTTTTACTTTATTGAATAGTGATATGAAATTAAGTTATGAGGACTTGGCTCTGCTTTTAGGAAAAGAGAGATCTACAATCAGAGGCCAGGTAAATTCAATAAGACAAAAAAACGAAGGATTAATACAAGAGATTTCAGAGAAAAATGGGAAAAAAAGAGTATTTATCTTGGAGGATGTGAAAGCAAAAATGCAGAAATATGCTAAAGTGAGGGTTGGTGGAAAGAGTTTAAAAAGATGATATTTGGTTATGTAACTTGTGTTATAAAACAAGAAGTGAGTTAGTATATAGAAAAGTTCGTGTTAATTGTTTGTTGTTGGGTTTTGTGCTGCAAAAAATGCAAAAGTGAGAGTTATTGTGTGTTGAATCAGTTAAAAAATGCTCAAAAATATGTAGTAGGATGTGTTGAAAAACGGACTAAATCAATAGAGTAAGTAAAAATGAGGGTTTATGTTGTGATTTTGTGTTTTCATGTGAAAAGGAGAGTGTTTTAAACGAAGTTTTCCATGTTATTCAGGAATATGGGGATTGAAAGACCCAAATCTGGATGATATTGTGTAGTTATTCGGTTAACAGAAAAAGTCAACTAGAGATTTCGTAGGGCTGTGATCGTATCGAGAGAGGCTATTCTCTTAAATTCTGGAGGAATTGTGAGCACAATGCGCTTGTTGTTTTCCTTGGTTTTCTCGAGGGGGATGTTTTTCTTTATAATCTTTCGGATATAGTCTCTAATAGAGCTTTCTGAAAGACCGGTCTTTTCAGAAAGAAGAGAGTAATCAACATCGATTGCTTCGTTTGTAAGCTGGTATGTTGTCGAATAAACAAGCATTTCCTGTTGGGTCAGTTGTTTAAATTGTTTTCTTAAATCTTTTTTAAGAGCGTCAAGAGAACTAATTACTTCTGATACTTTTCCTATCTTTGTTATGGGATCTTGGACAGGGTTTTCTAGTGCGAACTTTTCTGTCTGTCTGTGTGTGTGTCGGTTTGTCTGTCTGTCTGTCTGGACCCCTTTATTTCGTGTGGAAATGGTTGAATTTTGGGGTTTTGACCCCCCTTCTTCTTGTGGAACTGTCTGGATTATGTGTCTGTCTGTCTGGATTATGTGTCTGTCTGTCTGGTTTTCTGTCTGTGTTAGAGTTCGTTTAATCTCTTGGATTTCTCTTGTTAACATTGAAATTTGCGACTGAAGATCTAAATTATCTTGTTTAACTTTTTGGAATGCTTGTTTTATTTTTTCTTTATTCATTATAATCTAGAAAAGAATTAGAATATAAATATTGTTGTGGGGAAGAGGCTAATATAGATGTATGGTTCTAAGGGTGGCTCTCCATGGGTGTCTTGTTGGTTGTAAGATTGTTCTGTGTAGAGCATTTGTTTTTTGTCTTTCTTGTTGTTCATGTAAATATCAGTTCACTTCGTCTCTGAAACATTCAGCAAATTGGCGACCTCCTCTGAAGGTGATTTCTCTAGCTGCTCTGGCTGAGATATATGTAATCTCTTGCTTGGAAAGGTTTACTTCTTCTATTGTATAAGTAATTGGAGGAATTATTAGAAGATAAACGATAAAGAAGAGATAAACATTATTGTGTTTGGTGTTTAGAGTATGCTTCAAAGGCTGTGTTTGATAATCTCCATCTTCGTCGTCTGACGTACTCCCTCCCAATACTATTCTTAGCGACTTTGACTATCAGGTTTTTTATTTTGAGTTCGTTGAGGAGGGCTTTTGTGAATTCTTCGTCGCGAGCTATTTCGCGAGCTATTTCTGCTGTAAACTTTGGTTGAGGTGAGACTGAGAATAAATGATGTAAAATCTGCTCTGAGATTTTGTCTTTTTTTGTTTGGGAGATTGGTGGCATGCTTTTATTAGGAAGAAGGGGGTTAAAAGTTATTCGGTTTGTGTTAGAGACTTGAATCTAGTGTTGGTAGTCTATCTAGTGCTCTGGAAGCGAGGTAATGGGTGTGTTTGGGGGATTTTTCCATCGAGAAACCGTATGCTTACGTGAAAACAAGGGTGTTATTCGGGCTGTAAGAGTCTGGGTTCTATCTCCTCGAATTTGTGGGGCGGTTAGCTAGCTCTGGTGCAGAGTCGGGATCTGTTAGGTAGTTGCCTTTGAGTTTTTCTCTTATTTCATCTAAGATGCTCATTTTATTGAATAGGGGAGGAGATACTTATTTTTTGTTGTTCTTTAGAATGACCTTGCAAAAAACTTAAATAATTGGTTTTCTGATGTGGCTTACAGCGATACATTTTTTTAATTACAATGGTTAACATAAGAAATAACGAAAATGGAAGGAAAAATAGAATTTATCAAACCAAATACCGAAAAGGAAGTTAAAGAAATACTTCACCCAGTTGTTAGTGATTGGTTTTTTAATAAATTTGAAAAATTATCTAAAACACAATTGTACGGTGTTAAAAATATATCTGACAGGAAAAATATTCTTGTGTCTGCTCCGACTGGTGGGACTAAAACCCTAACAGCATTCTTGGGCATAATTAATTATTTGGTTAGTTTAGCTCTTAAAAATGAACTGGAAGAAAAAATGTATGCTGTTTACAACTCTCCGCTTAAGGCACTTTCTAATGATGTGGCAGTGAACCTTATCGCCCCTTTAGAAGAAATTACCGACTTGGTTAAGAAGAAAGGGTTGAAGATGCAAGATATTCGCGTTGGTCTTAGGACTGGGGATACGACTGCTTCGGAAAGGGCAAAGATGGCTAGGAAGACGCCGCATGTTTTTGTTACGACTCCTGAGACCTTGGCTATTGTGCTGACTACGCAGAAATTTGTTGAGAATATACAGAAGCTTGAATTCTTGATTGTTGATGAGATTCATGCTTTGACTAATAAGCGAGGTGTTTACTTAAGCTTGACTCTGGAAAGGCTTTCTGAAATGTGTGTTTTTGACCCGGTTAGAATTGGTCTTTCGGCAACTATTTCGCCGTTAGAGGAAATTGCTAAGTTTTTGGTTGGTAATGACAGAGATTGTGGGATTGCTGATGTTAAATTGGTCAAGGAAATAGAGATTGATCTTGATTTTCCTGGGAAGGAGATTTTGGACACTGAGACTCGGGAGGGGTTTGATGCGTTGTATGACCAATTGGACGAGATAATTAGTGGGTATCGGACGACTTTGATTTTTACGAACACGAGGGCTGCTACTGAGCGGGTTGTGCATCATCTTCAAGACAAGTTTCCTGGCAGATATGAAGGATTTGTTGGGGCGCACCATAGTTCCATGGGTAAGGATAAAAGGTTTGAGATTGAGGAGAGGCTGAGAAAGGGGGAATTGAAATGTGTTGTTAGTTCTACATCTTTGGAGCTGGGGATTGATATTGGCAGTATTGATTTTGTGGTTTTGTTGACTTCGCCGAAAGGTGTGGCAAGAGCTTTACAAAGGATTGGTCGGGCGGGACATAAATTACATGCTAATCCTAAGGGGAAATTTATTGTTTTGGGGAGGGATGACCTTGTTGAGTGCGGGGTTTTGATGAAAGAAATGATTGAAAAGAGGATTGATGAGGCGCGGATTCCGAAGAATGCGCTGGATGTGTTAGCGCAGCAGATTTACGGGATGGCGATTACGAGGATTTGGGATGTGGATGAGATGTTGGCTGTGATTAGGAAGAGCTATTGTTATAAGGATTTGACAAAGGATGACTTTTTTTCGGTTGTTAGTTATCTTGCTGGGGATTATGCGTTGGAGCATCGGCATGTTTATGCTAAGATTTGGTTTGATCCTGTCGAGAAGAAGATTGGTAAGAAGGGAAAGTTGGCTCGGGTGTTTTATATGACAAATGTCGGGACGATTCCTTCTGAGTCGCATATTACTGTGACTGTGACGTCTCCTGCGGACATGAGGGGGCAGGCTGTTGGGATGGTTGATGAGAGTTTTCTTGAGAGGATAAAGAGGGGAGATGTATTTGTGTTGGGGGGGTCTAAGTATCAATATTTGTATTCTAGGGGAATGAAGGCGTTTGTTAGGGCTAATATTTCTAAGAATCCGACTATTCCCTCGTGGTTTAGCGAGATGCTGCCTTTGTCGTTTGATGTTGCGTTAGATGTTGGAAAGTTTAGGAAGCTTGTGAAGGAAAGGATTGGGAAGAAGAAAGAGTGTATTGAGTTTATTCAGGAATATATTTATTGTCGGAAGGAGGTTGCGGTTGAAATTTATAATTATTTTAAGGAACAAGATGGTTTTTCAGAGATTCCGACGTCTGAGACGATTGTTGTTGAAAAGTTTAAGGAGGAGAAGGAGTATATGTTGTTTCATACGATGTATGGGCGGAGGGTTAATGATGCCTTATCTCGGGCATATGGTTATGCTGCGGCGCGGTTAAGGATGAGAGATATTGAACTTGGGATTGGGGATAATGGGTTTTATATTGCAGCTGAGAAGTTAGATGAAAAGAAGATTTTGGAGTTTGTTAAAGCGAAAGATTTGATTGGGATTTTGAAGGAGGCGTTGGAAAAGACAGATGTTTTGAAAAGGCGGTTTAGGCATTGCGCGGGGCGGAGCTTGATGATTTTGAGGAGTTACAAGGGCAGGACGAAGAGTGCTGGGAAACAGCAAGTGCATTCGGAGTTTTTATATAATGCTGTGAGGAAGATTAGTTCTGAGTTTCCTATTTTGCGCGAGGCAAGGCGGGAGGTTATGGAGGATTTGATGGATGTTAAAAACGCTGAGATGGTTTTGAAGTGGATTGGTAATGGGAAGGTTAAGTTTAAGGTTGTTAGGATTCCGATTGTTTCGCCTTTTGGGTTGGGTTTGATTGTTAGAGGGAGGGTTGATTTGATAAAGATGGAGGACAGGGCTAAGTTTTTGAGGCGGATGCATGAACTTCATCTTGGGGTGATTAAAAGTAAAGGGTGGTGAGGGGCTTGGGCGGGAGATGAAGCGAAGAATGAGTTGCATTTGAAGGTGATTGGGTAGAAAGGGTAAATAATATAAACACGATTAATATCGTACATGTATGTGGGTGTTGAGATTGAAGGTTGAGAGCAAGAATCAATTTTTGGGGAGTCTTGCGGTTAAGCATGAGATTTCTTTGGCAGGATATGTGCTTTCTACGTACCGGGAGGGAAAGTGGCTTAATGTGACTGGTTCTGGGTTTTTGTTTGGGGAGGAGAAGAATAAGAAGGCGTTTGTTAGGGATTTGAAGAAACAGCCCTGGCTTGTGAAATTTGAGATTAGTAATGATTTTGCGCTGATGGTTATGAAGCAGCCTTTGTATGCCGGGGCTTTCTGGAATCCAAAGATTATTCAGCTGATGCCGATGTTGGTGAATTATAAAGAAAAAAAGCATTTCTGGCATTTTGCGAGTTTTGAGAGGAAGGCTTTGGAGAAAGTTCTGGAGATGGCTGAGAGATATTTGGGAGCTGAGTTGCTCTCTTTCAAGGAAGAGAAGGTGAATAATATTTCCTTTACGAGGATGCTGCCGAATTTGACTGAGAAACAGAAAAGGGTTTTGGAGATTGCGATTAATAATAGATATCATAATGTTCCGAGGAATGTCACGATTGAGAAATTGGCTAAGATAATGGGGATTTCTTTTGCGACGTTTCAGGTTCATTTGAGGAAGGCAGAGGAGAAGATTATGCCTCGGGTGTATAAGGATCTTTAGTTCTTTGTAAGACGCGATTAATATCGCTATAAATATTAAATAGGGTTATTTGTTACCACTGTTAAGTAAATCAAGTTACAAAGAAAATGGCAAGGGAAAAACAAACAGGAGAAGATGAGGCGATGAGAGAAGCCTTGCGAGGGGTAGAAATTAGAACTACTGGAAAGGCTGGTCCGCTGTTATCTTGGGGTCCAAGCGGAGAAAAGTTACTTTTGAAAAGTTTGGTGCATGCGTCTGAACGCACCCAACAAGGCTATGAAATTGTGTTGGCGTGTGCAATGGATTCTGAGTTGCGAAAACAAGCAAGGGAAGAATACTTTGCTTGCTTTGGGGAACCAAAATGCCCTAATCTATTCTTTGATTATTCTACCAAAGAAAATAGAACGAAAAATTTGGATTCTTGTGAGTTGTATAGTGCTCTAGTCAGGTATGACGATATTCTTGGGGAAGTCCTTAACTTTGTAGATTGGCTGGAGAACAATGCTCGGTTAAAAGTGAACAAGAGCGAGTTAGAGTGATAAAGTCTTTTGTAACTCCTGCCTTTACGGAGGAATTTGCTATAAAAAGGCGATTCATATTTCCGTCAGAAGAGGATGTTGAGAGATGTCCGGGGTATGGGTTGACGAAAGATGGTTATGATGGTGCTGTGAAGGGGAAGAAATAAATAGTTGGTTGCTGTGGGAAGAAGATGGGTGCTAAAGATTATGGGACAGGCGATTACGAACTGCCCAGTAGGTTAGTAGAGAAAAGGATTGTTGTTAGTGAGCCTGGGGCGGCTATTAGGGTTGTTGAATTGACATTGACAGAAGAGGCGCGAAGAGCTTTGAGTACTGGCGTTGAGGAGCTGCCAAAGTATATGAAAAAATATATAAAGCCTAATTGCGGTTAATTGAGATGGATAAAAGAGTGTTGTGGGTGATTGTTGTAATTGTTCTAGCGATTGTTGGGTGGTTTTATTTTGTTGATGAGACTGCTTTGGGGCCGAAGTTTGAAAAGGATTTGACTGGTGGAGGGGTTGTTCCTGGCGAGGGTGTTGAGGGCGTGGTTCCTGGGATTGGGGAGAAAGGAGATGATGATAGCGAGTTTGAGTATCCTTGTCCTGAAGGGCAAGATTTAACAACATTTCCAGTTTATTTTAAGTCTAAAGATTACAAAAAGGTGGAGACTTGGGAGCCTTTGGATGATGACGGACTTCATATGGGGGATCCAATGTATAGGATTTGGTATATTTATGCCACTAAAACCACAACTATCCCTCGTGATGGGCTTGGGTATCTTGACGAATTTTGTGTTGAGCGATTTGACACACCGACACCCCCCGAACCACTTATAGAAGAAAACGTGGAAATAAGACTTTATGGGGGTGTGGTGGCAGAAGAGGCGGGGCCATCATTGACCTTTGTTTCATCTCAAACTTATGTAGAACAAGAAAATAACTGTGATGTAATAGTTGAAAAAGTACATACTGAAAAACTAATAATGTATTTGGATTTTAGTGGCCTTGAAGAAGATCCTGAATTTCCATTACATGGGGATACTTGGTATTATGTTAGTGAAAGAACTGACACAGATGTTAGGCATAGTTATTGTGATTGTTCTCTTTGTATAGACACTATTTGATTTTGGAAGAGAAGGTTTTTTAAAGCTAATTTTTGTTTGAGTTGAATGGAAGAAAAGAAACATTTGTGGAGAAAGAGATTGCTGACGGCAGGGATAGTTGCTGCAGGAGTTGTTGGACTGGCGGGGATTTGTTTGAATGGGAGTGTTCAAGATAGGGTTTTGCCAGAGAGCATGGAGGGGAGTGTGCCGAGGATTTGTTTGAAAAGACATCCGATTGGAAAAATTTTTGGATTGAAATTAAGGGGGAGGATTTATGGGATCTCAAGAGATTCTGGATATAGAGATGGAAAGAGTTATTTTGGCATTATGGTTTATGAAAAAGATGGACTTGGGGTTCATAGGTATCATTATCACAAGAAACTCCCGTTTTAGAAAACATTATAAACTAAAATAACCTTTGTAAAACATGGATGAATTTTATTCTCAGAGTATTATTAGTTTGGGTGTTTTAGTAGTGTGTTTAGTGGTTGGATGATTTTTTTGGTTTGATGTTGGTTGGTCTTAAAATGGAAAGAATTATAAATTTGTAATTGTTTGATAGTTGATGAATCACAGAGATGAATTTCTTGGGCTTGTCATTACTGTTTCGGCAATTGTTGCTTTGGCAGGTGTTGGGTATATTTGGGTTTTTTCTGGAGGGTTGGGAAATATTTATTATATCAGTCCTTTTTCTGGCGCTGATTCTGGTATTCAAGGAATACAGCTAAGTCCTCCTGTTTGTGATAGCCAAGGTGTTGAGAAAGGTGATTGTCCTTACACGAGCGATATTTTGTGTGAGATTATTTGGCCTAAGTGTTTTGGATAGTGGGATGTTTATTTTCTAAAAGATATTTCTTTTTATACCCTTGTTTGCGTTTTAGGTCATGGAAAGCAGTGTGATTATTGCTGACCCTGGTGAAAAGGGTTATGATTTTGCTAAAGGGCTGTATAAGTATGTTTGTGACAAAGATGGGCGGGAGTTTTCGATTGGTTTTGCAAATATCGGGAGGACTAATTTTAGGGATGGCGAATACAAGCTGAGGATTTCTCATAATATCAGAAGGAAGAGGTGTTTTTATGTGCACGATCCCAATAAGGGGGCTGCGCAGTGGGTTACTGATTTGTTGTTTGTTTTGGAGGCGATGAGGGGCTCTTCTCCTAGCGAGATTAATGTTGTTTTTCCATATTTTAGGTTTGCGAGGCAAGACAGAAAGGATGAGTCAAGGGCGGGTGTTAATGCGAAGGCGGTTGCTGATGTGATTTCTATTTATGCTGATAGGGGTTTGACAATTGATTTGCATGCGCCGCAGATACAAGAATATTTTAACATCCCTTTTGATAACCTTTATAGCTCTCCGGTTGTGGTGCATTATTTGAAAAAGAATCACCCGTATTTGTTGACTAATTTGGTTGTGGTTTCCCCAGATGCGGGAGGTGGTGGAAGGGCTAGACAATTTCAAAAAAGATTGGCTAAAGAGGGAATTAATGCAGATATGGCTATTTGTTATAAGCGGAGAGAAAGAGTAAATCAGGTAGAAGAGACCAAGATAATGGGTGATGTCAACGGGAAAAATTGTTTGGTTGTGGATGATATTATTGACACTGGGGGAACGCTTGTTAAGACTGGACAGGGTTTGAAGGAGGGTGGTGCTGAGAAAGTTTTTGCTTATGGAACGCATGGATTGTTTACAGAGGGCCTTGGAAAGTTTGAGGTTTTTGATAAGATAATGACAAGCGATAGTTTGATTGGTCGGGGAAGTGGAAACTTTGAGGTTATTTCTTTGATTGATTTGTTTGGAGAGGCTGTTTATAGGACAATGGTCGGAGAGAGCTTGAGCAGTTTGTTTGAATAAAGAGCAGATTCCTAACCCTCACTAACTTTTAGAGCAAGCAGGCAGGGTATTGTGTTAGGGTTTAAGATGGAATCTCTCTGATTTCTATTCTGCTGAAGCACCAAGTCAAAGTATTAACTTGAATGGGAACAATTGGCTGTTTGGACAGGTGTTTGGACAATTGTTGTGGGCGAAAGGTTTAATTAAATGATTGTTTGTTTGTGCGATGGAAAATTTGAAATATGTTGGTAAGTGTTTGCTGATTGAGAAAGATGGAGAGAAAGTTTTAGTTGTGGGTGATTTGCATTTGGGGTATGAGGAGTCGTTGGGGGTTCCTATAATTTTATTTGGTGAAATGTTGGGGGAGCTCGGGCAGGTTTTTGAGAATGTTGGGTTGGTTGATAAGGTGGTTTTGATTGGGGATGTGAAGCACGAGTTTGGAAGGATTGTGCGGCAGGAGTGGAACGAGGTGTTGGGGTTGTTTGATTTTTTGAAGGAAAAAAGTAGGGAAATAATTATTGTTCGGGGGAATCATGACAAGATTATTGAGCCATTGTTGAAACGTGATGGGCTAGGTGTTAAGGATTTTTTTATTTGGAAAGGGTATTGTTTTTTGCATGGGGACAGGGATTTCAAGGAAGTTTGGGAGGGGGATGTGAAGACATTGGTTGTTGGGCATGGGCATCCTGCTGTGAAGATTTGTGATGGAGTTAAAGAGGAGATGTACAAATGTTTTTTAGTTGGGAAGTTTAAAGGGACAAATGTTGTTGTTGTGCCTAGTTTTTTTTCTGGGAGTGTGGGAACAGATCCTCGCAGGAGTAAGATGTGTTTTGGATGGGATTTGAAGCTTGAGAGTTTTGATGTTAAGGTTGTTGGGGAGGGGCTGGAAGTTTTGGATTTTGGGAAGTTGGGTGGATTAGATTAATTAATTTCGTTTGTTCTCCCCCTATTTTGAACATTTGTTAAAGTAAAACCTAAAATAGCACTTGGTACCACTGCATTTAAAGGGTTTTCTGTGCCTCTGGAATTTAAGAAAAAATATATGCCTATTTGAACGGCTCCGCATAAAAGATTAGAATATAGTTTCGGGCGCTGTGTATTCATTAAAGCTGTGACTGTTTTGGCATAAAGGGTATTTATTAATACCACTGCAGATAGTGAATCGAAAAAACATTCTTTAAACAAATCAACTATTTCTTTTAGCGGTGAGCCTGATCGTCCCAGTGCGTTGCCTGTTCCGGTTAAAATGGCAAAGGCTCCCGAGCATATTGCTGGTCATTTTATTGCATTAGCTATTATTTTTATTTTTAGGGGTTGAGTTTTGGCATTGGTGTGTGAAATATAGGTTTATTTAGTTTTCTAAAAAACCGCTTTTGGTGTGCATCTTCTTAAAATTAAGTTAAACAGGTGGGGGTTTAAATTAAATTATTAATCTTTTCCAATATTCACCCTAGGTAAAGGCACATGTGAGGGAATGTTTAATTCATGTTGAAGCCCGACTGTTTGTGGTGTGCATTTTTGCAAGATTACATTAGAAAGAAAAACCCTTAAAGGGTTTGGGATTTGTTTCTTTTTCCAGGATTTCATCAGAGGTTTTAATTCTTCTTTTGTTACTGTGAGAATTATGTTGCCTTGGAAAATTATTTCGCTTTGTTTTTCTTCTTTTTTTTCTTCATCTTCAACAGAAAGGGTGTGTGTGAAATATATTTTTAATGCTTCACCATTTTTAAGCAAACTAATTTTTTCTTTTTCAAGTTCTGTAAATTCAAAATTTATGTTTTGATTGCCTTTTTTTATTTGTTTATTGAACTTTTCTGCTGATATTTTTGAAAGGTTAAATCCTATTAATTGCATGGTTGTTATTGAGATAGATTGTTTTTAAATATTGTTATTGTTGTGTACTGAAGGTAAGGAATTGGGCAAGTTCACCGTTGTGATAAAAATGAGTTAATAAGATGTTACATCAAATCTTCTTCAGAAACAACGATAAAATCACCGATTGCGATTATTGAATTGTAGGGAATCAGAACTTCTTTGCCTGTTGCTGATTCTAGGTTCAAGTTTTTTGTGTATGTTGTTGCATCTTTCAAAAGTATTTGAATCAGTTCTCCTGTGTTTGTTTCAAATGTGACATCTTTTACAAGGCCAAGGCGCTTGCCTTCTTTTGTTACAACCAATTTATTAAGAATATCTTTTATAGGTTTTTTGTCTAAAGTCATGTGTTAGTTAAAAGTAGGGATTATATAAATCTTTTTGTGGTAAGGTTGTTATTTGGTGGTGGGAAAGATAGGTTAAATTAAAACATTTATTAGGGTTTATGGGTTTTTAATTTTATTAAAATTTATTGATTTGTTTTGAAAGGGTGTATCATTTGTTATATTATAAAGTAACCCTTTGGGTGAAAGGTGTGCTGTTTAATGTTCAAAGCACATATGAAATATTTTGTTTGATTTATGGCATTTGGGTTTTATTTGAAATATATTAGCTTTATCTGTGACAGATTGGTTTTATCTGTGACACCTTGATTTCATCTGGAGAATTTGAGAAAGATTGAAGGGTTTTGGGAAATGTTTAAATAGTAAAGGTTAGGTGTTTGTTTTTATTTTCTTTTTTAAATTTATGTATTATACATTATAATTGTTATTTGTTGTAGTATTTATTCATTTTATTCATTTTATTCATTTTATTCATTTTATTATAAAATATATCCTTTTGGTTATTTAATTTAGTATTTGTTCGTTTTATATTATTTATTTAATTAAACGAACGTTACTTGACACATTGTTTATACAAAACATTATTTGTTCGTTTTATTCGTATTTTTATAATTCTTTGTTTAGTTTTTTGTGATTGTTTTTGTCAAAAACCCTTGAACTAAAGTCCGGGGTGTGTTTCGGGTCGTCAAGAATCTTTGATTCTTGAGTGCAGCCAAGAATTGTATTGTAAGGAATTCTCGGTGTTTTGATGTATTAATTAAGGGAAGAAGACCAATTTCAAATTCCATTAGAAATCAAGGTGTCACTGGGAAAAAGCAATTTGGTTCGTGAATTGGATTTTGTCTTCGGAATTAAACGAATTTCCAATGGAAATGTGGGTTTTGAAACAGGTAAATTTATAAGGTCCAATGTTTAATGTAAAACAGGGGTAAAAGAGGATGGATAAACTTGATAAGATTTTTGATTCTTATGTTTCTAGTAGTTTATTCAAGAATAAGTCTGTTTTACAATCTAATTATTCTCCTGAAACGATTTTGCATCGAGGCGATCAGGTTGAAAACATTGCTTCAATATTGGGGCCGACGCTAACAGGGGAAAGAGCAAGCAATCTTTTTTTGTTTGGAAAAACAGGGAGCGGTAAAACCCTTAGTGCAAAATACGTTGGTGACAAACTAGAAGCAAAAACAAAGGCATCTGAAAAAACAAATTTAAAATTTTTGTATATAAATTGCAAGTCAAAAAAAGTTTCTGATACAGAGTATAGGATAATTGCAGAGCTGATAAGTTTGTTGGGGGGAAGTGTGCCTGCTACAGGGTTGCCCACAGATACTGTTTATTCGAGATTCATTGACATGATTGATAGCAAAAAACAAGTTGTTGTTTTGGTTTTGGATGAAATAGATCAGGCAGTTAAGAAAATTTCAGATGGTTTTATTTACACTTTGACGAGAATCAATTCAGAATTAAAAAATGCACAGATTAGTATAATTGGAATAAGCAACAGTTTAACCTTTATGGACCATCTTGACCCTAGAGTAAGGAGTTCACTTGGAGAAGAGGAAATTGTTTTTCCACCGTACAACGCCTTGCAGTTAAGGGACATTTTGACTGAAAGATCTAAGGAAGCTTTCAGTAAAGGTGTTTTAGAAGAAGGAGTAATAGCAAAATGTGCTGCCTATGCAGCCCGTGAGCATGGTGATGCCAGGCGTGCTTTGGATTTATTAAGGGTTGCAGGAGAAGTTGCCGTGAGAGAGGGAAGCAAAAAAGTCACAGTAAACCATATTGATACTGCAAACCAAAAAATTGAAAGAGATAAGATGCTGGATATAATTGAAAGCGAGCCGACACAGTTCCAGATTGTGCTGCAGGCAGTTATGAGGTTAACTGAAAGAAGAGAAACAAGAAGGAAAAAAAGCAGGGAAATGGTTGATGATAGAATTTTTACAGGCGATGTATACAACAAATATCAAGAGATTTGCGAAGAAACAAAGAACGAAATTCTAACCCAAAGACGGGTGGGGGACATAATCGGAGAATTTGATATGCTGGGGATCATCAACGCGAGAGTCATAAGCAAAGGGAGGCAGGGCAGGACCAGAGAAATAAAACTCATGCTTTCTCCAAATATAAAAGAGAAGGCTGGTGAGATTCTGAAGAAAGCCCTTGGTATATAGTGGATAAAGGAGTGTTAAACACAATTCGTGAAAAAGGTCTTTTGCTTGAAAAAGAGATTTATGATTTAATAAGTGGTTTTAATAATGCAAGGGTAGCGAGGGATTTTTTAGAGCAATTAGAAAAGGTTTCTGGACAAAAACTTTTAACAAGAAGTGTTTTGAATAAAAATGTGGGTTATGTCAAGCAATTTGTTAACCAACTTCCTGGAGAAGATAAAAGTGTTGTAGAGAAGGTTTTTGTTAATTTGGGTCTGAGTTTGGAAGTAAGAAGGGAGAAAGAAGTTATTGAGGAAATTAGTTTGAAAAATCTTGAAAAACACCATTATAAAATCATTTATTCTGATACCGCACCAGACAAGAAGTTAGAAGTTAGGGATTTTACCAAGCATTTTAGAGCAAGGTACCAGCAGCTACAGAGGATTTTAATGCAAAGGCCAGAACTACAGAGAAATTTAGTTTCGATTAATAAAATTTCTTCTGATAGGACAAACGTGGGCATAATAGCCATTGTAACAGAAAAAAGAATTACTAAAAATAAGAATTTAATTATAACTTTTGAAGATTTAACTGGGGAGATAAAGGCTTTGGTGAAATTTGACCGCGAGGAAATTTTTCAAAAAGCAGAAGAATTACAACTGGATGATGTTGTCGGGATAAAAGCCTCGGGAAATAGAGACATTTTGTTTGTGTATGATATCTTTTACCCAGACTCTTTTATTTATGAAAAAATGAGGTTTGAAAGTGATATTAATGTTGCTTTTATTTCTGATACTCACTGTGGAAGCGGCAGACATTTGGCAAAGAGTTTTAATCGTTTTTTAGAATGGATTAATGGTGATAGCGAAGTAGCTAAGAAAATAAAATATCTTTTTTTTGTTGGGGATAGTGTTGATGGTGTTGGAATTTTTCCTGGGCAAGAAGCAGAGTTAAATTTGAAGACGATGGAGGAGCAATATGGGTTGGTTGCTTCTTATTTGAAGAGGATTCCTAAACACATTACAATTTTTATGTGTCCTGGACAGCACGACGCGACGAGGGTTGCAGAACCGCAGCCGATAATCAACAAGAAATATGCGCCCCAGCTTTATGAAATTGAGAACCTGGTTTTGGTTACTAATCCAACAATGGTTAAGTTATTGGAGGGTGAGAAGGAGTTTAAAGTTTTGATGTATCATGGTGCTTCTATGAACGCTCTGATTAATGAGGTTAAATCTTTGAGGATGATGAAGGCGTATCGCTGTCCTGCGAAGGCTGTTGAGCAAATGCTAAAGAGAAGGCATCTTGCTCCAATGTATGGCGTTTCTCCTTCTATTGTTTATGTTCCAAATGCAGAGCATGATCCATTGGTTATTTCAGAGGTTCCCGATGTTTTGTGTACGGGAGAGGTGCATCACCTTGATGTTGGTTCTTATAATAGGGTTTTGATTATAACTGGTAGTTGCTGGCAAGCACAGACGCCTTTTGAGGAAAAAGTAGGGCATGTTCCTGATCCTTGTAAGGTGCCTGTTTTGAATTTGAAGACAAGGGAGCTGAAAGTTTTTGATTTTCGCGATGATACAGAGGTGGACGAGATTGGAACATGGAGGGGGAATAATGGAGGCAGAGGATGAGCGTCAACCAACATTTTAAGGTAATATACAAGGGAGTAAAGAAGGCTTATGAGGTTGCAGAGCGAGCTAGGGCAAAGGGGCTTGATCCTGTTTCAAAAGTGGAAACGCCTGTTGCTACTTCTCTTGCAGAAAAGGCAGTTGGTTTGATCTCTGTTGTTTATCCACAACTTGGAGATAAAAAAATTATCAATAGGATTTTGGAATTGGAAAAAGAGCATGGGCAGTTAAATACAGCAGTTTCTTTTAAGATTGCAGAGGAAATTGCTAGGGAGAAGTTCTGCAAGTTTGAAAGTTTGTTGCAAGCGATGGATGCAGGGATAAGGGTTGGTTTTGCGTATATTACTTTAGGGGTTGTGTCAAGCCCGATAGAAGGGTTTACAACCTTAAAAATAGGGAAAACAAGGAAAGGGGAAGATCACCTTATTGCTTATTTTTCAGGTCCGATAAGGAGCGCTGGTACGACCGCAGGATGTGTTGTGTTGATGCTGATAGATTACCTGAGGGAAACTTTTGGATTTGCGAAGTATGATCCTGACGAACAAGAGGTTAGGAGATATGTTACTGAGAATTACGATTATCATGAGCGTGTTACGAATTTACAGTATTTGCCTACGGAGGAGGAAATTGTTTTTCTTGCGAAGAACTTGCCGATACA
Organism: Nanobdellota archaeon; assembly: GCA_018817405.1. GTDB lineage: Archaea > Nanobdellota > Nanobdellia > Pacearchaeales > GW2011-AR1 > UBA73. Next base: position 6,733 of record JAHITZ010000044.1, on the reverse strand, counting down.
AATTTCTGGAGACCCGACAGAGAACAGGGAGGTTTCTAATTATAAGGATTTGGATAGAGTCGAGACTAATTTTATTCGGGGTGGGATGTGTTTGATTTTTTCAGAGGGGTTGGCACAGAAGGCACAGAAGGGTTTGAGGTTGTTGAAGGGTGTGAAAGAAAAAGGGTTTAAGGCAACAGGGTGGGATTACCTTGATGGATATCTCGAACTTCATAAAAAGCGAGAGAAAGGGAGTTCTGATACTTCTCCTACGTATATTAAAGACCTTGTTGCAGGGAGGCCTGTTTTTAGTCATCCTTCTCGAAGCGGGGGGTTTAGATTTAGGTATGGGCGGAGCAGAACAGGTGGTTTTTCAGCCACACTAGTGCATCCAGCAACAATGGCCATTTCAAATAGTTTTATTTCTTCTGGAACGCAATTGAAGATAGAGAAGCCTACGAAGGGGTGTGCTGTAACTGTTTGTGATAGCATTGATGGACCAATTGTTAAGCTTAAAGATGGAACTGTTAAGAAACTTAGTGATTTTGAAGAAGCTAAGAAACTTTATAGGGATGTGGAAGAGATAATTTATCTTGGGGACCTTTTGTTTCCATTGGGAGATGTTATAAATCGGAATTTTGAATTGTTGAAGTCAGGGTATGTTGAAGAGTGGTGGGGGCTTGAATTGGAGAAGGCTGGCGGGAAGACAGAAGATGATTTTTGTATTGATTTTGAAGAAGCTGTTAAATTTTCCGAGAAATATAAAATTCCACTGCATCCTTCTTATATTTTTTACTGGACACAAATTAGTAAGAATGATTTTTTTGCCTTGTTTGACTGGGTCGGGCATGGGGAATTACCAGATGGGAAGTTGGTGTTGCCTTGGACTAAGAATGATAAAGAAAGGTTTGTGAAAGGGAAAAGGGCGTTGGAGCTGATTGGTTGTGAGCATATTGTGACATTGGAGAATATTGTTGTTGAGGAAAAGAACAGAAATGCTTTGTTGTTTAATTTAGGTTTTAACATTTTAAGGTTAGATAAGGAGTCTTTTGAAATTCAGACAGAGGACCTCATGAAAAAGATAAAAAGCCTTGGTGGTGAGGATGTTTTGGAGATTATTAACTCTTTGTGCAGGTTTAAAATTAAGGATAAGGCTGGGACGTTTATTGGGGCGAGGATGGGGCGGCCTGAAAAGGCGAAGTTGAGGAAGTTGACTGGGAGTCCGCATGTTTTGTTTCCTGTTGGGGAGGAAGGAGGGAGGTTAAGAAGTTTTCAGGCGGCATTGGATGCAGGGGTGGTCAGAGGACAATTTCCTAATTTTTATTGTGGGAAATGTGAAAGAGAGACTCTTTATCCAAAATGCGAGTCATGTGGGGAATTTTGTAAACGCTCGGAGGAGGAGGGGAGGGGTTTTAGTGAGAGGAGGATTGATATTAGGCATTACTTTGACCATGCTAAGAAAATTGCAGGGGTAAGTGCTGATGAAATCCCGCTTGTGAAGGGAGTTAGGGGGACGAGCAATGCAGACCACAGCACCGAATTTTTGGCAAAGGGGTTGTTGAGGGCAAAACACAATTTGCAAGTCAATAAAGATGGAACGATAAGGTATGATATGACTGAAATGTCCCTTACGCATTTTAAACCTAAAGAGATTGGGACCCCTGTAGAGAAGTTGAAAGAAATGGGTTATGAGAAAGACACCTCTGGGAAGAAATTAGAAAATAATGATCAGATTTTGGAGCTGTTTCCGCATGATGTTATTTTGCCTGCCTGCCCAGAGACTTTGGACGAAAAGGCAGATAATGTTTTTTTTAATATTGGAAAGTTTGTTGATGAAGAGCTTGAAAAAATTTATGGTTTGGAAAGGTTTTATAATGTGCAGAAAAAGGAAGACATGATTGGACATCTTGTTGTTTGCATTGCGCCACATATTTGCACTGCTAGTGTTGGTAGGATTATTGGGTATTCTAAGATTCAGGCATTGCTTGCTTCTCCGTATATGCATGCTGCTATGAGGAGAGATTGTGACGGGGATGAGGCTGCAGCGATGTTGCTTATGGATCTGCTTTTGAATTTTTCTAGGAAATTTTTGCCAGCTCATCGCGGGGGGACGCAGGATTCTCCTTTAGTTCTAAACATACACATCAGGGCTGGAGAAGTTGATGATCAGATTTTGGATTTTATTTTAGGTAAATATCCCTTAGAGTTGTATGAAATGGCCGAGCAAGGGAAGCACTCGTCTGAGGTGAAGGTTGATAATGTTAAAGAAAGGTTGAAGAATGGAGATGATACTTTTTCGCGCATTCGGTTTACGCACAGCTGTTCTGATTTTAATGCAGGGGTGATAAATTCTTCTTATAAGATTTTGCCGACGATGCATGAGAAGGTCAAGGAGCAGATGGACTTGTGCAAGAAGATTAGGGCTGTTGACACGCAGGATGTTGCCAGGCTTGTGATTGAGAGGCACTTTATTAGGGACACGAGGGGTAATTTGAGGAAGTTTTCGATGCAGGGTTTTAGATGTGTTGGTTGCAATGAGAAATTTAGGAGGCCACCGTTAGTTGGGAAGTGTACGAAGTGTGGTGGGAAGATTATATTTACCATTTCAGAGGGCTCAATTGTCAAGTACATGCAGCCTGCTTTAGATTTGGCTCATGAGTTTGGCGCTTCGAAATATTTGTTAGAAAGCCTGGAGCTGACGCAGATGTATATTGAATCGATATTTGGTAGAGAAAAAGAAAAGCAGGAAGCGTTGGGGAAGTGGTTTTGAGATAGTTAAAACTATAGGTAACCCATTATAATAAATGCGAGGTTAAAGCTATTATCCAGATAATTGAGATGAGTTCTTAATACTATTAACCAGTAATATTTCTATTGGACCAGGTTTTAGAAAGATTTAAAAGAGGCATATGTTCTTGTTTTTTATGGGTTTAAGAAAAAATAAATTTGTAAAGAAGGCGGTAGTTGGAGGTTTAGTGTTATTGTTAGGAGGATGTCCTCGTGAGAATTTGCCTCCGGGATTGGGGGGCGGGGGTGGTACTGGAAATGAAGAAGTTGAGAGTGTTACAGGAATTGCTGGATTGAATACACCTGAAGAGATTTTGGCGAATGAAAATGTTGCGAGATTAATTGATTCGGTAGAATTAAAGGGATATGATTTGAATCTTGAACGAGGAACTAGCCCGCCGAATATAGAAGAAACATATATAGTAGAGGGACACGGTATTCTCGAAAGTGGTCTAATTGAACCGTCCTTATTAAGAGTCCACTCTCAAACATTAGATAACTGTGTTGATGTAGTTTATCTGGAAAATGATATCCAGGGCGGAGTTCGAAGTGATATAGGCTTGAACGGAAATGTTATTATGCGGGGTAGAGATAATAAATTTACACTTTATTATTTGACTGAACAAAATCTTGGAGGGGGTTGCATAGTAGATTTTGTTAATATCTTAAGTGGACAGAAAGAAAAATCAGGAAGTCTTTCTGCAATTTCTTTGTCAAGCCCAGTAGGAGATTACGATAGTAATTGCGTAGTTTTTGATTCTGCTGACGAAGTGACTCTTACACCTGTAAGGTATTTGCTTCCGGAGTTGGGGGGCGGGGGTGGTACTGGAAATGAAGAAGTTGAGAGTGTTACAGGAATTGCTGGATTGAATACACCTGAAGAGATTTTGGCGGATGAAGAAGTTTCTAGAGTTGTTGGGATTGTTAGAAATGCTTTGAATGGTGATGGTCTTCAAGATCTTAGAGGGGTTATACCTACTGATCAAGGGCTGATACCTCCTAGAGATTATAGTTTAAATCTTGAAACAGGTTCGAATCCTCCGATTGTTGAAGGTCTTTATATTAGGTCAGACCCATTTCAGATTTATCCGCCAAGAGGATTTACTGGTATGGAGGGAACGATTGAAATAAGAAATCAAACATCTGAGAATTATGTTGGAATGCCTGACTTTAGTCTTTCTGGAAAAGGAATTATTAGAGGTTCTGAAAATAGGTTTACGGTTTATTATATTCCTAGTTCTGAGTATTGTGGTGATATAATTAGAATACTTGATGGCGTTCAAAATGAAGAAGGGGATATTTCTGCTATTCATTTTTCTGTTCCCGTTGATGTGAATGATTGTGTTGGAGGGTTGTGGGTGCATGCTATGGATTTAGAAAAAACAGAATGATTTATTAATCTTGATTTGTATTGAGAGAGATGGAAAAAAAGTGGCTGCTGGTTTTTTTAGTAGTATTGTTGTTGGTTTTTTCTGTTGTATTGGTTTTTAGTGATGTTGAGGAAGATTCTTTTCTTGGTGAGGTAAAGAGTTATTTGGTTTCTGATGAAGAGGTTTTGTTTTCTCCTGGGATGATTGACACTAAGAAGGTGATTAGTGGAGGCGAAGAGATTTTAGAGGGCGAAACAACCCAAAGGGGTGAAATTCTAGATTCTTTAAATGAGCAATTGTTTGATGAAGAAGATGTTTTATATTTTTCTTTGCCTTCGAGTATTGAAGTAGACTCTATTTTTGACGGAACTTTTGAAGAAAGCATTAAGATTCAAGTTGATTATGATTATCCTGTGGCTGGTGTTTCTGTTTCTGGAAACGGAGAAATTTTTTCTAAAGGAGGTTATGCAAGAGTTTTAGCAGAGGGTGAAGATAATAATGTTCATCTTATTTTTGCAAGTGACTTTCTTGGTCTTGATGATATTTTTGATGTAGAAAATTTTTGTGAATGGGAAACATGCCATCTCCCGACTGGGGTAGTAATAAAATATTTAATTATTGAAATTAAAGATGGTTATCTCAAGCTTGATGGAGTTTACGCATTGAGAGAAGATTCTCCAGATGCTTCGCGTTTATTATCAAGAGAAGATTATAAGTTTAGCCAGGAAGGAATTAAAGTTGAAAGATGGAACGATGTAATTTCTGAAAAAGGATTTAAATGGATTGCTGACGAGACAAGTGTTTCTGGGTTGAGTTATGTTGAGAAAAAGAAATTGTTTGGAGGGGTAAGCGAAAACGGAGAATTATTTAACAATGGCGAATTACCTAACACATTTGGATTTGAATATTACAAAGGAGGAATTTTTGAAATTCCTTCAGAGAAAAAAACAGAAGTAAAGGTAGAAGAAGATGAGAGAGTACATATGAGTCCTTCTAATCTTCCACCTTACTGGGATTGGAGAGAAGTACATGGAGAAAATTGGGTGACGCCGGTGAAGGACCAACGAGGGTGCGGAAGTTGCTGGGCATTTGCTTCAGCAGGAGCAACAGAACTTTTAGTTAATTTGTATTTTAATCAACATATTGATTTGGATTTGTCTGAGCAAGAGTTAGTGTCTTGCATGCCTGATGGAGATACTTGTAATGGATATTGGCCCCGCATCGCATTAGATTATGTTATAAATAATGGTATAGTTGAGGAGAACTGTTTTCCTTATCAAGCAACTGATCCTGATGGTGGAGTGCCCTGTACTCAAAGATGTAATAATCCGGTAGAATTAATTAGTATAACTGGTAGAGATAGATTTGATGATTCAAATGAAGAAACTTTGAAAGGCATGATAACTAATAACGGGGGGGTAAGTGGTGGGATTTACAGTTGGGGGCATGCTATGAATTTAATTGGTTATGATAAAGATTTTTTAGATGAAGAGACAGTTTGGATATTTAAGAATAGTTGGGGTGAGTGGTGGGGGGAAAATGGTTATGGAAGAATAAAAACAGATATTACAGACATTGGATGGACACATGCTTTACTTAATCCAGTTTTTAGCGATGAAGTCCTTCGTCAAATTGCCTGCGCCGATAATGATGGTGATGGTTATTGTAATTGGGGAATTTCTGAGACAAAGCCAGGCACTTGTCCTGCGTGGTGCGAAGAAGAAAAAGATTGTGATGATGATGATCCTAATACAATTGAATGTTATACTCCGCGTTGTGATGATGGTATCGATAACGATAATGACGGTTATGTAGATTACCCGGATGATTTTGGTTGTTCTAGCGTCTATGATTATAATGAAGAAAACAATGGAGATTCAGAATGTAATGATGGGATCGATAATAACTTTAATGGTTTGATTGATCAAGAAGACTCGATGTGCGATAGTTGGGATGATAATGATGAAGAACGTGCGTGTGAGGATGGAATTGACAACGATGGGGATGGGACTTGCGATCTCTTTGGGTGTTGGATAGATGAAACTTGGTTCCCTAAGGACCCAGAATGTTCTAGTTATAATGACCCTTATGAAGACATGATTGCTTATTGTCCTGAGGGATTTGAAGTTTATACTGAAAATTATCCTGACGATAGTAGATGTGTTTATAGTGGTTATAACAATCATCTGAATTATGACGATACGTTGAACTATTGTGAGGATGAAAATGCTTGGTTACCTTACTCTTATGAGTTGTCCCAGTTTTGCTGGCAGCTGGATTTAAGGTCTGATGATGCAGCCGGCTTTGTTAGGGTTGCAGACCCTTTCAGTAGCGGACACAAAAACTGGCACGACACAGGATTTCATTTTTCAAGCCCCGAATGCGGAGATGTTGAGTATGATCATTGTGGCACGCGAAAGATGAATAGTGAATGCGAGATTGTTGAAGGATTGTACGGAGATGATCAGGAAGCTGGTTTTGTTTGTTTGAAAATGCCTGGTTACAGATATCCTTTTGAGTGTCAAGATGGCATTGACAACGACAATGACCTTTATACAGATTATCCAGAAGACCCAAGCTGTGATTCGCCTGAAGAT
>JAHITZ010000009.1 GCA_018817405.1 Nanobdellota archaeon | reverse complement strand
ATTTAGAACAAGTCAGTTCTCACCCTGTTTGTAAACACAATGAGCGACGACTCGCTCACTTTTTTATATTCATCAAAATAGAAAAAGATTGCCGCAATTCATCCCACAGCTAAAGCAACGGGATTTCTTGCGGGACTTTAAAAACTGGCAGGGCGAGATATAGGGTTTTGTTTCAGGTAGGGCGAGTTGATGCGCGGGTTTTGTTGAAGGACGAGGAGTCACAGGAATTGCTTGAAGGGATTTTGAGAAGGTGGGAGGTGATGGTAGAGAGATGGGATTATGTTAAGAAAAATGGCCGGATTGTTCGGAATAATTTTGACGATGGGAAGTATGTTACGATTGAGTTTTTTATTGAGAGATAATTATGTGGGGAAAGGGGCTGAAGGATTCGATAGTGGAAAAGGACGAGAAGAAGTGATGTATTTTTTTTAGATTATTGGAGTTGATGATTAATTAATTTCAATGGAATTTTTTTGGATAATGCATGATTTATTCTTAGTATTTAGAGTTTGAGATAGTTTTATTAATCACTGTTTTTTAAGTGAGGAATGGAGGTGTGTGCATTAGCTTCGGGTTCTTCTGGGAATTGTTTTTATATTGGTAGTCGTGAAATTGGGAAGGGTATTTTGATTGATGCAGGGATTTCTAGTAAGCAGATTTGTCTTCGGCTTAATGAGCGAGGGTTGTCGCCGGAAAATGTTTTAGGGGTTTTTCTGACGCACGAGCATGTGGACCATATTCGCGGGGCAGATGTTTTTGCGCGGAGTTTTGGGGTTCCGATTTTTGCTACGCGCGGGACTTTTAATGAGAGGTTTATTTGTTCTGATAATGAGTTGTTGAATGCGATTGGTTCTGGAAGCATGAAGTTTGGTGGGTTTAGCGTGAAGACTTTTATGAAATCGCACCGCGCTAGTGAGCCTGTTTCGTTTTTGATTGGGCATAAGGGGAAGAAGGTTGGAGTTATTACAGATGTCGGAGTGGCTTGTGAAAATGTTTTGAAGGCTATCAGTGATTGTGATTTTTTGTGTCTGGAGAGTAATCATGATTTGTCGATGCTGGAGAACGGTAGGTATCCGTATTTTTTGAAGAAGTGGATTTCTGGAGAAGATGGACATCTTTCTAATTTGGATGCAGCGCTTTCGGTTGCAAAGCACGGGAATGGGAGGTTGAAGGGAGTGGTGTTGAGTCATTTGTCGGAGAATAATAATACGCCAGAAGTTGCTTTGGATACTTGGGAGAAGGTTTTAGATAAGGATATTGATTTGTGGGTTTCTACTCGGGATGTTGGGGAGTTGATTAGGATTTAGGGGATTTTAGTTTTAATCTATTTCTCCTAAACACTCTCTGACGAATATGTCTGCATCTTGAAATTTTTTTGTGTTTGATGAGTAATCCTTATCTCTTGAATAAACAGCACTACTGCCCCTCCTAACTTCGTGAATTTCAATTACCTGGCAATCGCTATTTCTGACATTGTAATAGGTTGAACCTCCAAGCTGTGAAAAAGATGTTATGCGACTTTTTTCTGGGTCTCTGGAAACTTCTACTTCTTGGCGATTCAGTGTTGTGCATGATGTTAAACCCAACAATAGAAATGTGGTAATTAATTTTCTTTTCATATAATTTTGATTTTATCTTAGTTTATAAATTTTTTTACTGGCAGAGAAAGATTTAAGAGGGATAAAAAGTTTGTTGTGTTATGGCAGCAAAGAAAGAAGAAAGCGGAATGTCCAAGGAAGAAGAGATTGGTTTTCATAAGGGTGCTCTTAATACTCTTGTGAATGAACGCAATGAGCTGATAAAGATGGCGCAGGTTGTTGAGCAGATAATGCAGGCGCATGTGAAGAGACTTGAAGAGTTGGGCGTGAAGTTGGATAAGAAGTAGTTTTTTAGAACAATAAAACTTACAACTTTGGATTTTATTTAGTTTCTCATGAGAAGAGCAGTTAAGTATATGATTGCTGTTGAAGCGATTTCTATGGCTGGATTAGGTGTGGGTATGGCTGGTTGGTATTTAGATGGCAAGGAAAGGTCTAGAGATCTGATTGTTCATGAGTATTCTAATGATACGAGCAGGAAAGTTGTTGAGGTGAAAAGATGGTTTAGAAAACCAGAATATGATATAACGCTAATTGCTCCTGTTAAAATGCCTTACAAGATTAGAATGTGGTCAGATGAGTTGGCAGATGATTTGGGGGGTATGACCCGGGGCTTTCCACTAAGGGAAACCGTTGTTTCATGGAGCTCGGATGCTCTTCCTTTTCCAGAAGATTTGAAGGATGATCCGAGTTATCGGAAGAAGATCAGGTAGGGTTGGATAATTTCTAAAAAGGAGAATTTTGACAAACCGAAGGATATTTAAGGATTAAATAGATTGTAATGTTGATATGTTCCCCAGCCTTGTTTCGGCGACGCTGGGCTTTTATATTTTTAAGTCTTTAATCTATTATCCATGCAAATAGATTTATCACAAATATGTTTTAAATAATTTGAAGAAGTTGATCTGAAAAAAAGCGTTTACAACTTTCTTTCCTAGTTTTTGTGCTTTTTGTATTGCGGGCACAAAATCTTCATTTCCAGAAATAATTATGGCCGTATCGTAAAGATTCTCATAAGCTCCTGAAACTTAAATCAACTGCGAGATAAACGTCATCACCCTTTACGTCAAAAATAAATTTTCCATCTTTTTTGTGTTTTCTCATTCTGCATAGGATTACCTTAAAAATCCGGAATTTTTCTTAGAACATCAAAAAATTTTTGTTGTTCCCAATATTTCTCTTCATCAACTCCCCGATTTAATGAAGCATTATAATAAAATGTTGAAATTAGAAGTTTATCTTCTGTTAAAAAACCTAGCATTTTCTTAAAATCAACTTTTCTCATTCCTAAGTCTTTTAAACTGTAATAAAGATTACTTCCATCGATAAAAATAGCAACTCTTTCTTTCGTCATAAGATTACATGCAATTTGGAGTTATAAATATTTTGTTAGATCCTCAACTTACCAACTTGCCAGTCTCTAATTATCATTAGCGCAGTGCGGGTTTCTTCGACTAGGCCGCCTTTCTTTAGTAGATTCTTGGTCTTGCCGATCTGAATAAGGATTTCATATTCGTCTTTGTCTTGTATCTTGAACTTGTAGAAGTCTTCTAGGATTTTTGGATTCGAGTTTGAGACGAGTTTGATTATTTCTGTTGCAACAAGCTCTGGGTTCTTTAGTTTTTCTGGGTTTTTTGCGCCGAGGATTCCGAGTTTTAATTCATCATCTTCAAAAGGGATGACGCCGGGAGAATCGATGATTTTGAAGTTTGAGGAAGATGCCCATTGCAAACCAACTGTTGTGCCTGCACGGGCTGAGACTTTTGTTTTTGCTGCACGAGAGAGGGCGTTTGTTATTGCGCTCTTACCAACGTTTGGGTAACCGACTATCCCTATCTCTAATCTTAGGTTTTCTTTTTTGGCTTTTATCTGTAGTGCGAGGCGGAGCTTGTTTACATCTTTTGTTTTTTCAGAAGTGAAGAAATCTTCTTTATGTTGGTCTTTTAATTTTTTTAATGCTGTTGGGGAAACGAGGTCGATTTTGTTGAACACGATTAAGAATTCTTTTCCAGAGTTTTTGAGTTTTTGTTCTAGATCTTTATTTCGCGAGAGTTCGGGCATTCGCGCATCTAGGATGAATACTACTACGTCCGCGTCTTTAATTGCTCGCATTACTGTTGGCCAGTGTCCCATTGCTTTAATTAGTGGAGAAGGGTTATAAGCGTAGTGGTTTTAGTGTGCTCAGAAGTAACAGATAATCTTAAATAACTAGTTATCTTGTAGAAAATATCAAATCCCCGGTATGACCTTCGGGTAATGCCGTGAGTACTGTGTTGAATAAAGAAGATCTACTTAATTGTGTGAAAGATTAATTTTATTAACATCACTTTCTTTGAAAACTAATGAAAATTGAAAATTTTCAAGATACTCGCAATCGGGGGGTATTGCTCGCATAATGGGTCTACAAATAGGTGAGCTTGTTCCGCGCCGGGAAATCAAGTTCGAGGAGTTGAAGGGAAAGATCATAGCTGTGGATGCGTTTAATGCTATATATCAGTTTTTGTCTAGCATTAGGCAATCTGACGGGACACCTTTGATGGATAATAAGAAACGGACAACTTCTCATCTTTCTGGTTTGTTTTATAGGAATGTTGCATTGATGGCTGAAGGGATAAAACTTGTTTATGTTTTTGATGGAGAGTATAATGTTTTGAAGAATAGGACGAAGGAGATTCGGGAGGAGGCAAAGATTGTGTCTGCTGATAAGTACGAGAAGGCGAAGGAGGAGGAAGATGTTGAGGGAATGGGCAAGTATGCTCGCGGGTTTGTTAAGTTAGAGCCTGGGATGATTGAGGAGAGTAAGGAGTTGTTGGAAGCGATGGGGATTGAAGTTATCCAGGCTCCGGGAGAGGGAGAGATGCAGGCGTCGCATTTGGTTAAGGATGGGGAGGCGTTTGCTGTTGGAAGCCAAGACTATGACGCGCTGGTTGTTGGGGGAACGAGATTAATACAGAATTTGACATTGGCTAAAAGAAGAAAGACAATCTGTGGTTATGTTGAAATAAGACCGGAAATAATTGAATATGAAAAGGTTTTGAATGAGTTGGGGATTGATGGGGACCAGTTTATTTGTTTGGCAATTTTGGTTGGGACTGATTTTAATCCGGGTGGTGTCAGAGGAATTGGCCCAAAAAAAGCGTTGACTTTGGTGAAGCAGAAGAAATACCCTGTTGAAATCTTCAAAGAAGTTGAGCATCAGTTGGAGTTTAATTGGCAGGATGTTTTTGAAATTTTCAAGAAGCCTAATGTGCAAGACTTTAAGGTTAAGTTGCCGAAGTTGAATGAGGATAAGGTTCTTTCGATTTTGGTTGGAGAGCATGATTTTTCTGAAGAGAGGGTTGTGAAGAATTTGGATAAGCTACATGTTGCGAAAAGGAAAGGGGAACAGCAGACGCTGTTTTAATGGGGGAGCAACATACGGTGTTTATAGGGAGTTAGGGGATGAGTTTGTTTTTAGAAAGAGATTTAAATGGTTTTTGTTTAGATTTGTTATGAAAAAAGGGATTGTTGTTATTTTATTTGTTGTGTTGTTGAGTTCTGGCGTTTTTGCGCTGAATGGCAGTCTTGGTTTGAACGGAAGCTTGGGCGGGCTGAATGGAAGCTTAGATACAGGAGCTGTGAAAGGCAGGACAAATGAAATTCTTGCTAAGGAGATTCAAGTTCCTGAGAACTTGCAGTTTTTTACAAGAATTATTTTTGGTCTAAAGGCGAATGAGCCTGTTACTTTGCAGACGCTTATTATTTTTGTTGCTCTTTGGCTGATAACACTTTTGTTAGTTAAGAGTGTTTTGGAATTTGCACCAATGGTCGGTGAAGGAGCGAAGGCCTGGCTGATTGGAATTATTGTCACTTTATTAATTGCTCTTGCTGGGGGGATAAAACTTCTTGTTGGATGGATTTTTTCTATCAGTATGTTTTTTGGTTTATTAGAAGGATGGGGTTTAGTAAGAATTGTTATTTCTCTGATAGTGTTAGCTGGTGTTTATTATCTTATTTCAAAGTTCCTTAAATTTATGAAAGCGAGAAGGAAGGTTGAGCAAGCTGAGCATGCAGGAGAAGATGCTGGTTTTGTAAGTGCTATGGGAAAAACTGCAAGAAAGAGTATGGAATAAAGTTAATTTTATAAGAGAGCTGTTGCAAGAGAAACATCCTTCCTTTAGGTCGGGAAGTGAATTGTAACACTGAAGGAGAGATTATTCTTTTTAGATTATACTATCCCCACCATGACATGATTGTGATGATAATGAGGGGGTTGGGGTGGTTGCACCCCCCCTTTTAGGTGTGGGTGGGTTAACAACATGAGACCTAAACAATTATGAGCAGTAAGAATTTATTTGAATTTTTGCACGCCTTTTGTTAGGCCTTTAACTTCCTTAAGTTGCTGCTCTGCTTCTTCTTGTGTTTTCTTTATTTTGTTTTCCTTGAGGCGTTTAGCAAGAATCTGAGATTCTTTAATTTCTATTGCTACAACAGCAAGCACTATGATAATTACTATTATTCGCATCCACCAATTGCTTGGCTTGAATATTAAATCCAGAAGAAAGGTTGCAATTACCTTTATCACTCTTGCTTGTGCAAGAATGATTGCGATTAACAAACCGATTATAAAGGCGTAGGCTCCCTTAATTTTTGTTTTCGCTTCTATTATTTTTGAGGCTTGTGTTCCAAATATAAACCAGAGAACAATAATTGCGAATAGAGTTAGAGAAATTTCATAAGGGTGAGCAAATAAAATTTGGAATGCAATTGATATTTTTGTTAAGAAGGCATGTGCTGGACCGAGAACTCTGCTCTTTGCGATAAACTCTGTCCATTGTGTTTGTAAGTAAAGTTGTTTAATTTTTTCAGGGTCTGTTGGAATTTTATCTGCGCTAATGTTGAATTGTTCTCCTAAAACTTGAGAGACATCGCCTACATCAGTCACTGCTGTTATAGAAATAGTTAAAGAGATTACTAATAGGAGAGTTATAATTAAGAGATTTGTTTTTTTCATTGTTAAATTAAGAAATTAGATTTTAAAAATGCTGGGTTTAATTTTTTGTAGCTTCTGCTCTCTCTACTTCCACTGCCCGTGTTCTTGCCTGTTCGTCTTTAAATCTTTCTATTTCTTCGTCTCTAATTCTTTTTGTAAGAGCGTCCCTGATACTTTTTTGAAATATGAATGCGCCTGCTGCGATTATTATAGTTACTCCAACTATCAATCCAGGCCATCCTAACCCCTCCCACCCTTTGTCATTTAAAATTGTACCAAATCTGTAGATGCCGTAAAGTGCAAAAAGACCCCATGCTATTTGAGATAGCATGCTAAGAACAATATCTTGTTGTTTTATTGCGTTATAAGTAAAACCGGCAAGTATAAGAAATGGAAGAATAGTTGATACGGTTAGACCGAGTGCTGTGTAAGAAGTTAGGATTGCGGTGATTTCTTGAGGAGTAAAATAAGCGGTCGCGATAAATGCAATTATGGCAGATATTAAAATAACTACACCTTTTTGTTTTCCTATTGAAGGAATATGGCTTAACCCGACAGAAATTAATAAGAACACTATGATTGCTAAAAGCCCTCTTGCCATAATATCCCCTAAGCCTCCCCCAGAACCCCACTTTGAGAATGTCTCTTTTATTATATCAAACGGCTCGACAGAAGAGCCAAGATTAATAAGAAAAATACTTAAAACGAGAAAAGTAAGAGAAAGTGCAATTAGCTTCTTATTTATCATTGTTCCATTAGTTTTCTTTATTTTATAAACATTTCCCATTTTAACGTCTCCTATACCCGACAACATTCTTGCCTTGATAAATAGGAACTTCCTTTTCTTTTTTCCCAGCACTGCCTTTTGTGATTAGAAATACTCCGACCAATGCTGCGACAGCAGAGATAGCAAGAAGGATATTATCATTTAGCGTGGCTTGGTCATTTCCAGTCCAGCCTTGGACAAATCCTTCTGCATACGCATTGAACGAGGGGATTGCCCAGGCTGCAAGACCTATGACTCCTAAAATCGCGAGAATAAATCCAAGTGTTTTTTTGACTACCATGCCTCTTTTGATGTTAAATTAAAGAAAAGATTGTATTTAAAGATTTCTGGTATTATTCAAGTCCTGCTGCACACCTAAATGCGTGTACGGCGTTGCCTAAATTGTATCTTTTTAAATCCGATTCATGGGGGCGAGGCAAATCATTTTCAGCGACATCTAGGCGATGGGCTAAATGATACCTCAACCCAAGAGCATCATCGCCGCCAAAACCTTGTATTAAACTTGCAAAAGTTGTATCAAGAGTTGCTCTTGATAATCTAGCGTCGAGCACAATTAGCTGTTCTGCGTCATATACATCTGAGTAGTATCTTCTAATTTCCTTTTTAATAACTTCAAATAATTTATGTTCATCAAATAATTCTACTGGGGACTGAGTTCTTGCTTGGGGTATTGCCATGTTTTCATAGAGATGCAGAGCCTTTATAAATTTTGTTTTACTCCAGGAGCTATGGCAAATTATGATGTTGTTGGGAATATTGTGATTGTTAAGTTTTCTTGGGATGAGAAACTCAAAGATAAAAAGAGATGGGCTGAGAAGTTTTTGAAAGAGCATAAGCAGATTAGGACTATTTTGGAGAAGAGCGAGAAGTTTTCTAGGAGATTGAGGACGCAAAGCACTAAATTCATTGCTGGGGAGAAGACAAAAGAGGTATTGTATAAAGAGAATGGGTGTTTGTTTAGGTTTAATGTTGATACGTGTTATTTTTCTCCGCGTTTGTCGTCGGAAAGAAAGGAGTTGGCTTCGAAGGTTCGAAAGGGCGAGAAAGTTTTGGTGATGTTTGGGGGTGTTGCGCCTTTTGCAATTGTAATTGGGAAGTTGTCGCGGGCTGGGAAGATAGTTAGTGTAGAGCTGGGAAAAGAATGTAGTAAATATGCGCGAGAGAATGTTAAGAGGAATAAGTTAGAGAATGTAGGAATAATTCAGGGAAATGTCAAAAATAAAATACCAAAAGAAAAATATGACAGGATAGTTATGGCGAGACCTAACTTGAAAGATTCTTTTTTAGATATTGGGTTTAAGGCTGTGAAGAGAGGTGGAGTGATTCATTACTATGGTTTCTATCTTAAAAGTGAGAAGGGAGAGATGCTGAAGATGATTCGCGAGGAGGCTAAGAATGTGCGTCGTAAGATAAAAATTTTGAAAGTTAAGAAAGCTGGGGAGATTGGAACTAAGAGGTTTCGGTATCGCGTGGATCTGAAGGTGTTGGGTTAGCACCCCAAATCTCCATTTCTCTGGGTTGCAGACTTAGATTTAGTGTTTCTGGTGCAGCACAGGTTACTTCTGTATAACAAACCGGCTTTGTGTCCTGACTTGTTATGGCTCTGAATTTGTATAAATATCTTGACTCTCTTTTTGTCGGAGGAAAAACATCGACTTGCAATAAACCTTCACGTGGTTGAGCAAAGTACCTTATGCGCATCCTCCGGTTTGCACCTTCTATCTTCCCTGTTTTGGCCTTTAACAAATGTAAAAGCTCTGATGGGGTAAAAGATGCAGAAAATATTGGCAAGAAAACTGGCTGCGTGTCTGCAGCAATCTCTTCTCCAGTACATTCATAACAACCCCTTAATTTTTCTGGACCCATTATGTACACTCCAGATGATATTGGTCCTGCTATTGCAGGCATTGTTCCTAGTTCTTTCCCTAACCTAGTGGTTACTTCCACGACAGGTCTTTTTTTCGCAGTTGCTGCTAGTGTTATGTCCAATCCCTCTCCCTCTCTTTCTGTATATCCTGAAAAACTCCATGACACCTCTTGATCTGGATACGCGGGGTCTCTAAAAACAACCTCTTGTCCTATTACTGCAAGTTCGCTTTTATCATAGCCCCAATAATCTCTTAGTCGTGCTATTGCTCTTCTTGAAATTTTTTCTCCGGTAGCAGCAAGAAGAATTCCTGCGATAGGAGTATCTTCAAGATTTAGAAGTGGAAATGCTAATGCATCATTCTTGTCTCTGTGGATTGGACTAATGTCGCCAAAGATGTCGCAATACCTAACATTATTTTCTCTAGAATAAGTTGTTGTTTCTTTACAACCTTCTAAGATTGCCTCTATCTGAGATTCAACCTCTTGTTCCATTCGTTCTACAACGGACTTTGGTCTCTGACCAATTAATCTTAATAATGAACCTCCGAAGGTTTTGCGTTCTGCCATTAAAATTCAATTTAGAGCAGGCTTTTAAGCTTTTCTAATTTTACAGTATCTCCGCACAGGGATTATTGGAGGTGTTTTTGCACCCCCTCCCTCCAGATACTCCCGGTTGTGGGCTGTTTCCGATAGAGATTTCTGAGAGACTGTTTTAAGATTGGCTGAAATGGTCATAAAACAATTCGGCTTCTGTGGCTAGGCGAACAAACCTTTGTATTGATGGCATGTTAGCTAGAGCCTCTGTGTCTCTACGAAGAGATTCAACTAAAGTTATATATTCTGCAGGAGAATGATTTCTGTCAATATTTCTGTAAAGATTAAATGCTTCTCTGTCCAGAATTGTTGTTTGGTCTTTATCGGTTAGTTTTAATGATTTTACCATTTTCTCTTTCTGAAATTTATTGAGGATTTTTTTGTTATTCTAATTGATATATTTCTGGCTTTTAAATTTTATTGTGATACAACTGGCGTCCTGTTTAATCATTTTTTGTATGTTGTGATATTCTTTTCTTAAGGTCGTTTCTTAAATAATTCATCATTCCTAGATGAGTTGTTGGGATGTGTACAACTTCGATTCTTGGGTTGTTTTCATATTTTGATGGGTCTCCCCTTCCCCAAGGTGCGACAGCTGTTACAAGGTCGTTTAGGTTTGGGTCTGAGAAATAAATCGTGCAGTTTCTGACGTTGTTTGGTATATCCGCCCTGCTGAAAGAGCTATATGTCGGGTCTGCCATTCCGAGCCAGGCGATTTCTATTCCTCTGCTTCTGCATAAGTGGGACGCGTTCTGCGCCCACTTTGCTCCTGAGCTGTAGCCAAATATCAAGATGTTTCTGTCTTGCTCGTGCGCCTTACGGATTTCGTCCATGTTTCCGAATCCGCATCCAACAGCTTCAATAACATATGGGAAAGCGTTAGAGTCATCAGGGGTTGCCAGGCTTCTGTTTAATCTGCTTATTGTATCTCTTTCAAAAACAGTTGCTAAGCCATCTTCTCCAGCCCAGAGAGGCCATTTCTTATTAAATTCGTCGAGGTTTAGCGCTGTGCAGCCAGTTATAGCTGATAGAGTCAGCCCCAGAACAACCCCTCTTATTTTAGACATTGAATTTATTTGATATAATAATTAATAAATTATTATGTGGGCTAAACTATACTATAGAATTTAATAAATGTATGTATGGAAGATAGAAATCAATAAATAGGGCTCTTTATCTTTTCGATGCATGTTGGAGAAATTGGTTAGAGTTGTTTCGCTGTCTTTTGCAGGTTGTGTGGTTGGTTGTGGTTTTTCCTCGTTTCAAGATCCTTGTGCTGTTCCTAATGTTGAATGCGACTTTATGACAAATTCTTATGGTGTTGAAACTCAGTGGAGTTTTTATTCTGGCGAGCGAGGACAACCATTAATAATTGCAGTGCATGGATTTCGGGGTTCTAGTTTTGATTTTCAGGATTTTTTCCTAGAAAAATATAATTTATTAAGTTATACTCAACCAGGGCATGTGCCGTCGGATCCCTTGCCTGTGAAACACACGATTCCTGCAACTGCGAAAGTTTTAGAAGATATTATAAATTTTGCTCACGATTCCCCATTTATTTATGAACACTCTGACATGGAAAATGTGTATTTGGTGGGTAACTCAATGGGGGGATTTACAGTGTGCCAGTACCTTAACGACAATCCAGAAAATAATTTAAATGCGATTGTTATTAATTCTTATGATAGTTTTTCTTCGGAGTTTATACAAACCCTTCTTTCTGTTGGGCTGACTCTTGAAGGAATCTTTAACCCTGTGAGAGACATTTCTTCATTGTCGGAGTATTGTGAGACAATACTAGATTTTGATGTTAGTCAGACATTGCCTTATACTAATCATAACATTTCTTGGATAATCAGTGATAGGGATGAGTTTTTTCCAATAGAGGAATCGCGAACATTGGATTTCAGATATGCTGGGGATGTATATGAAATTGAAAGCAAGCATTCCTTATATTTTGAGACAGTGAAAACGATTCGCGATATTGTTAATGATTTAATCACATCAGGTGGTGTTGATTATTAGTATTGACTTCATAAATCCTTTTATACTTTGACGTCTTTTTTTTCCAATGAGAAATAAACTTGGCTTGGGTCTTTTGATTGCAGCTACATTGTTTGCTCCATCTTGTTCTCAGCCGGAGGCGAACAGGGGCGTAACCCCTATAACTGGAATTGAACGTTTAGAAAACAGTTATGCTCAACGACTGGATGGAATATTACACAAAGGGTATACTGATTTTGAAATCAGCAGATTAAAAGGAATAATATATCAGAAAAAACATTTATCTCATTTAGCTCAGAGTTCTAGGCTTTCTGAAAGTCAGAGGATTGAAAGGGCTATTCATGCAGAGGAGAATCTGGAGGATAGAAATCAGTTTCATAATGTTGTAAGGGATTATCTTCTGGCAGGAGATGACCTTGCTAAAAAAGGGTTAAGAAAACTTTATAAGAGAGAAATTTTTGAGAACATATCTTGGGAAAGAGCGGGAGTTTGCAGAGTTCTTCTTGGTTTGTATGGGGATAGTTGTGAGGATATTCTTTATGAAAGAAAAATAATTTGGGTTCAGAAGATGAAAATTGAGAATTTTCTTGAATCTTTTCCTTCAAATGAACGAGCAAGCATGAAATTGAAATTGAAAGAGTATATTCCTTATATTCTTAGGAGGGACGGTGTTCCAGAAAATTTGAGAGAAGAGATTTTGAAAAGTGCTGCGAATGCTGTTGAAAAGAGAGATTATGGTCTGGCTGCGAGAAACTTTTGTTGGGCTGGTGGTAAAGAAGGCAGCGAAGGGTTGTCTGATGTTTTAAAGAAAATAGAGGCTAAGAGGGGTTATGGTTGTGAGGATTTCATGATGTATCATCTTCTTCGTGAGTTGTTAAAGGAAGAGTGATTGTGGCTCTGTTGAAAATCTTTTTTGGTGAATTGCTCGCCCCGCCCACATCTCCCAGATACCCTGCGGACTTACACTGGGGATAGCGAATTTTAACGATTTCTTTATTCGCAAAATTTAGTTCCAATTGTTAATCTTGTTATGATTCCGGGAAATAAAAAATACCCAGGTCTTTGCTGTCGGATTTCTTTGAAGCCAGCTTGTTGGAAGAATTGTCTCATTGCTTTTGGAGAATATGCTTTTACAGAGCCTTTACCGAGCATTATTGGATAGATGAGGTCTGCGATTAATACAACTCCGCAGGGTTTGGTTACTCGGTAGAATTCGTTCACTGCTGTTTGAGGTTCTGGGTAGTGATGGAAAGATACTGTGTTTGTTGTGTAGTTGAATGTGTTGTCTTCGAAAGGAAGGTCTTGCGCGTTTGCTGTTTTAAATTCTAAAGATGGGTTTTTTTGCTGGGATTGGGTTATCATTTTTTCTGAGATGTCTGCTCCGGTCAGTTGTGCGTTTGGCCATTTTCTTGAGATTTGGTTGAGCATTTTTCCGGTGCCGCAGCCCACATCTAGGAGAGAGAATTCTTCATCGGTGTGGCGTGCTATGTTTTGGATTACAGTTTGCTGGATTGGATGGAAGAAAAACTTTTGAAGCAGGGAGCTGTCGTATTTTTTTGACCAGTTGTTAAAATGTTCTTTTGATTCTGCAATATGCTGATTCATTACACCAACGGCAAGGATACCTAGGTTTTAAAACCGTGTGAGGAATTGCCGTCCTCAAAATTTAGTTGGTAATTAAGTATTAAATCTCTTCTTTGTGGATTTTGTGTGTCTGTTAACATTTTTGTTTTAGTTCCTGATACCTCGTCTTTAGGGAGGGGTTGTTCGTTTTTTGATTTCTCCGACGTAGTGATGGATGACTGCGGAGATTTCTTCGGGGTTTGTGTCAAGACCCATGTGGGGAGCATCTCTAAATTCGCCAAACCTGTTGTGCACAATGTAAATCTCTGTTGGTGCTTCTCTTTGGGACTGGAATCTATCCCAGAGTTTTGCCAAGTGTTCTTTGGGTACGAGCCTATCGTTGTTTCCTGCGATGATTAAAAGCGGACGATTTAATTCTGAGAGGCTTCTCTTCGGAGTAAAGTTTACATATTCAAAATAAGTTCCTGTATCAAAATCTTTTGTGTACCCTGGATTTTCATCAATGGAATGTTCAAGCTCAGTCCCGTTGTATCTCTTTTTTGGGTCAAGGAGGATATCTTTCAATGTAAGTCTTGGTTTTAATGCCTTGATTATTTTACGACTTATGCATCCTTGTGCTAGTCCGATTCTTGGGTTCATCTGCCGTGCTAAATCTGTGGCAAATGGAAGATAAGACGCGTGGATTGCGTATGCATCAATATATTTTATAGAAGGGTAGTCACTTAATGCGTAATCCATAAGAATATTTCCTCCTGTGCTTGAGCCCAAACAAGCAAGGCTCCCTTCGAACTCGTGGTGTATTTTAGAGATAACCATCTCTATTGTTGGCAGAACTTCTCTTATTCCAGCACCCTGTTTAAATAATTCTCTTTGTACATCAACAGCCACTACTCTGTTTCCATATCCTGCTAACGTCTTTGAAAAAATTCTGATTGATTCTACTGGTTCACCGAGAGTTGGTAAAACAACGATTGTGTGTGTTGGACAGGTGTCTGATGGTTTGTGAATTTCAACTGAGATGCATTTGGTTTCGGTTTTCCATACTTCTTCTAAGAATGTGGTTGGTCTTGATTTAGGCCGAGTTAATTTTCCTTGGATGTGGATTCCCTTATTGTCATGAAGGGTGCCATCATTGGATATTACTATTCTTTCTAAGGCTCTAATATATTCTTCGTTTCTTAATTGGGAAGAGCAAGCTGTGGAACTCAGGCTAAATATCCCGGCTGTTAAGGCAAGCATTACGCGCTTTTTTTTATTCATAAGGTTTGTTACCATATTTTTTGTATAATCTTCTATTGCTTTTTTTTATTGTATCTATTGAAGATTTTCCCCCTAAAACTGTTGGGATGAAATTTAGCCCTTGTTTTACTCCTTCGTAGATTTGATCTGATGCGCATATTAACTGCTCTAAAACCTGAGCATATTCTTCTTGAGTGTAGGCGGCATTTAGCAATTCTTTGAATGACTCTGGAGGTTTGTCTGTTTGTGTTTCCAACAATTTTCTAAAATGTTCAACTCTTAGTTGAATCCACATAGAGGATCCTTTTTTTACTTCATTCACTAGTTTTGGATTGTTATAATCTACATAATCCCTGCTTGTTATCGCGCCTGCTTTCATTCTTTGATAAATCTCGTTAGCCATTGTTTCTAAGTTTTGCTGTGCTATTTGGCCTGTTGGATGATTGAGAGCGTATTGAAGAGACATATGATGAAGATGTCCATAATCTGTGGCTACTTGTTCCTTTCCTTTTTGAGAGATATTTGCTTTCATATCACTTGAGCTTTCTTGAAATCTTGTTACATAAAACTCTGAGAAATCTTCTATGTAATTTCGAATAAGGGCTGCGTTCATTTCATTAGGGGCTGTTCTTTCTTCAGTTTCAGCAGCAGGAGTTATAATAGAAGTTAATCCTCTGGTATGTGTATTTCTTTCCTGGTTTTTAGGACTGTTGCAACAGGTTGGATATGCAACAAGCGTGGCTACTGAAAGTAAGGCGGCTGTAAGAAGGAATCTCTTTTTTTCCATAGGTTTTCTCTATGTCTTTAATTTAAATAATTTGTTATATCAAGATGCTAATGTAGTATACAGTTATTAATTCGCTTACTCTTTCCATTGTTTATTATCTCCTTCTGATAAAACAGGCGAACTAATTTTAGCATACCTCAATAATCCATGTTTTATACAAATTAATAAATAGTCTTTTAATAGGTTTTTGAGATGGGGCTGGTTAAAAGAGCAGCAGAAGGACTGGTAAATAAGTATATTTGGCATAAGATTTCTTTTGTTAAGAAGAGCAGGGAATTGCTGGTTAGTGATTCTACGTTGAGGGATGGGGAGCAGACGCCTGGTGTAAGTCTTCTTCCTGACGAGAAGGTCAGGATTGCTGGGCTTTTGGCGGAGATGGGGGTTGATTCAATTGATGCAGCTTTTGCAGGGGCTGGTGGCAGTGAGGTTGAGGCATTGAAAAGAATCACTAATTATTTTGGGAAAAGTAGAGACATGCCGAGAGTTACGAGCTTGTGCCGTGCTGTTGAGAGTGATATTGATGCAGCGTTTGAAGGACTAAGATTGGCAGGGGTGAGCAAGAGAGGGGTTTCAATTTTTATCGGGACTTCACCAGAACATATGAAGTTTAAATTTAGAGATGCTTCGAAAGAGAGGATAATTGATAGGGCAGTCAAGGCAATTTGTTACGCGCGGAGCAAGGGATTTGCGATGATTTCGTTTTCTCCTGAAGATGCTTCTCGGACAGAGCCTGAATTTTTAACAGAAATTTATGAGGCGGTGATTGATGCTGGTGCTGTAAATATCGGTTTTACAGATACTGTCGGGGAGATGACTCCTTTTGAAACTTTTTTTAAGATTAATTATATTGCTGAAAATGTTTTTAATTTTAGGAAGGCGACTTTTGCAATTCATTTTCATAATGATTTGGATTTGGCGACGGCAAATAGTTTGACAGCGATTGAGACAGGGAAGGTTGATATTTTTCAGGGAACAATCGGAGGGATTGGAGAAAGGTCTGGGAACGCCCCTTTGGAAAGTGTTGTGATGGCTTTGAAGTTGAAGCCGCAGATTTACGGAATGACTACTCGGATTGATATTTCTAAGATTGGACCGACAGCTGACGAAGTTTACAAATTAATTGGTGTTGAGATTCCAGATACAAAGCCGATTATCGGCAGGAATATCTTTAGGACAGAGGCAGGGATACATCAGGCTGGTTTGATGGCTGGGCCGGAAACTTATGAGATTTTTCCGCCTTCAGAAGTTGGAAGACAGGGGAGAGAACTTTGGATTGGAAAGCATTCTGGAAGACATGCTGTTTATGATTGTTTGGCAAAGAATGGTTATGGGGGAAGCCAGAGGATTTTTGATGAGTTTAAGGAGATGGCAGGGAGGCAGAAAGGGGTTGGGGAGAGAGAGTTGTTGGAGATTGCGGAGATGCAGAAAGGGGTTGGGGAGAGAGAGTTGTTGGAGATTGTGGAGAGGGGTTAAACGGCAACAGCATGTGACTTTTATGAGAAATAAGAAATTTTATAGCGAAGAAAGCATTAGAAAGAGTGTTGAGGGGATGATTGATGAACAAGAAGTAAGCGAGAATTGGGGGGGGCGTTTTTCAGACGGGCTTTCTGAGAAACTTGATAAATCTAAATATGTTTTAAAGAATCTTGGTGTGCATTTTTCAATTGGAGTGATTTTTGCTTCTGATTTTTTACCTTTGCCTCTGGGCACTATTTCCAGAGTCGCGTGGGTTTTGGTAAATAGAACATATTATGAAATCAAAAAGTCCTTGTCGCTTACCGCACCTTAAAATGTGCGGTTTGTTTGGACTTTTGGATGCCCAAGATGCATTCATCCGCACACTTAAGTGTGCGGTTTTCTGCACAAGCATCTTGGCATAAGGAGAGATGAGAAGAGAAAAGTTCATTCTTTGCCTGTGCTTGCAGTTTCTTGCGATTCCATGGGTTGGATATTTTGATTATACAATTCCATTGAAAAAAGTTAGTGAAGAAATGCCTTTTGTCTTGGCAAACCATATTAGTTATTCTGGAAGAGACATGTCTTTTCTAAAATATATGCATGGGAAGCCTCAGTTTGCTAAGAAACTTGTTAATAAATTTATTTTGCCGAGCAGTATTGAAAGTTTTGACTCGGAGAGGGGGAATTGATTATATATCTCCAACACTACAAAACTATAAAAAGCGTTCTTGTGAGTGTAGGAAATGAAATTGAGAAATACTGCTTTTGCTGTTAGTGTTTTGGTTTCTACTGCTTTGGCTGGCTGTGCAGGGATTCCTAAGATTGGTGAAGGCGAGAAAGCTTACATGACTTCTTTTCCACATCATCCAATTGTAACGCTTTTGCATGGGGGAGCGATACATGCAGACAGCATGCCTGACGGTGTTAAGTTTGGATATGAGCACTGGATAGGTATTAAAGGAGGAAGTCATTTGGTTGAAGCAGGGATGGCAGACAGAGGACATAATGCATGGGGTTCTCTTCTTGGATGCTACTCAAATGTCAGGTGGAATGATGCGGGCACGCATGTGATGGAGACAACTTCTTATAACAACAACCTTACTAATGTTATTAAAAGAGAATTCTTTGTGTTGGAGCGAATGGGTGAGAGGTGGGAGAAGAAAAGATTGACGAAGGAAGAATTTGGAAATATTCGAATAGGTCAGATTAGGTAGTTAGTTTGTTAATTCTCCAAATCTTTCTAAAACTTGTTCGGTTGTGAATTTTGGCTTGTAAGGAAATTCTCTTTTTAATTTTCCATTTGAAATTACTATAGAATGTTTTAGATAACTAAGAGCTTGTGAATTTATTTTGCTTAAATGCAGTTTAAATCCTGCGTCGAGAACTACTTCTGCCATCCAAGATAATATTTCTCTGTGAGGTTTGTTTGCATGTTGGTGGAGCTTTCGCTGAGGGACAGTTGTGTCTGATGCAATGTTGAAAACGCCGGGTCTTGGTTGTGTGATTGCCATATAAATTGTGGCCACGACGTCTTCCTCGTCAACAAATTGTCTTTCTGGATTGTAGTCCATCAAGGAAGTTATTTTGTTTTTCATGCTTCTTGTTATTGGAGTGTCTATATGCTCGCCCAAAACTGTGCAAGGTCTGAATACTGTTAAAGATGTTTCAGGATGTTGTTGTGCGAAATCTGCGCACATTTGTTCAAGAAGGATTTTGTGTTTCACATAGGTCAGCTGTTTTTCGGCAACAAGGGGGGATTCTTCTGTGAATCTGTCTATGTGGGAGTTTGTTACGCGCATTCCGTAAACTTTTCCGGTGCTTGTTACGATTGCATTCCTAACTCCTACTTCAGAACAGGCTTTGAGAACGTTTTGCGAGCCGAGAACATCTGTTCGGTATTCTTTTTTTTGGTTGTGGTTTTGAGAGACCATCCAAGCTAAATGCACAAGAGTATCTGGTCTTTCATCAGGGATTATTTCTCTTAGTTGAGGCGAGGAGACGCAGAGATTGTGGAATTCTATTTTTGGATGATGAATTTTTGGAGGGCGGATGTCTATTCCAATTATTTTTTCTAAATCCGGATCTGAAAGAAGTTTTTTTGTCAAGCCAGTGCCGATACCTCCAGAGATTCCTGTAATAGCAACTTTCATCGGAATTTAGAGTTATTGGAATTTAAAACAATATAGTTATTCTGATAGTTTTGTTGCAAAGGATATTTCTTTTTAAATAAAGAATTTTATTTGTTTAAATCTTCCTCTCTGCCTTCACAGCTGTCGGAGCTTCGCCGCCGTGCCAAGTGAATCGCGGCCTGACTCTGATTGGGTAAATTCTTTCTGAGTTGTCGTCGAGGATTATGGCTGAGCCTTTTAATGCAGGGAGGTCGTCAATCTGTTGCTTAATATTTTTTAAGAGATAAGTTTGCATTATTTGATTTAAAGCTTCGATGTCTGGCTGGGCTGTTAATCTGTGGGCTAGGACAATATCTGATTGAGTCATTACATCTTTATGAATCTGGCCTGGTTGTTGAGTTGCAAGGACAAGAGAGATACCTGGTTGTCTGCCTTCTCTTAAAATTTGTATAAGGGCGTCTGTTGCAGGTGTTTTGCCTTCTTTTGGAAGGAATTCGTGGGCTTCATCAATAAAAATCCAGACTAAAGGTTCTTTTCTGGTTGTTTTGTAAGATAGGTAATCTTGACCGTGCTGGAGAGCTTCGAGTTCTTCTTTTTTTCTTGCAGTCATACGCGTGTCAAAAAGTTTCCTTGTTATCAACGAAATTACAAGGGCGCGGACGTTGAATGCGCCGATTGAAGAGTAGATTGAAACGTCTAGGATTGTTGTTGTGCCTGCGTTGACTAAGGCTGAAATTTCTGTTCCTTCTTTTGTTTTAGAGAAAATGCCCCATGTATCTGCTGCAGAGAATAACGCGGAAACAATTTCTTTTGTTTCTTTTGATGCGTGAGAGTCGTCATGGATTTCTTTCTGGATTTCTTTTATTGTGAACTTGTCCTCTTTATCGCGCAGATTTGTTATTATTCTCACTAATAAAACTCCTGGGAGCGAGGTCATCTCTAAATCGAATATTGTAATCCAGTCTTCTGCGTCTAACTCGGAAGGGAGGAGGGCGAATGTTTTGTCGAAAGGGATTTGCTTTTCCTTGTATTCCTTTTCTCTGCCGAAAGGGACGAAGACTTTTGCTGGGAGGTTTTTGCTTTTGAGTCCCCATTCATCCAAGAGGGGTTTGTCTTTCTCATTTTTGTATTTCATTGTCCAGAAGATTCCCATTGTGTCGAAGATTACTGGCGCGATGTTTTTTGCAGTTTCAGGTGGGAGGTTGGCGAGTTCTTCTGCGATTGCTCCGAGACTGTAGGATTTTCCAGAGCCTCTTTTTCCAGCGATGAGGATTACGTGAGAGCGAGCTATGTCCATCCAAATTTTGTTTGATAGTGAAGTGTACTGACCCATTTTGACATAGCCTTTTCCTATGAAAATCAATCCTCTGTCACCAAAACGTTCTTTGTCTGTTTCGTCTCTGCCAATTATGATGTCGTATGCCATTCTCTTTTTATGATAAGAAATAGGGAAAGGAGTTATTAAGGTTTATTATGCTATTTTTTTCTATCGATTCTTTTTCTTTTTACGCAAGGTAGGGCTTTTGTTGATTCTATGATGCCGTCTGCTAAACCCCAATCTACAGTTTCCTCTGGAGTTAGGATTGTATCACGGGAGCACCTCTTTTTCCAGAAGGATCTGTAGTGGCCGCTTCTTTCGGCAAAGATATCATACATCCGGTCACACATTTTAGATTCGTATTTTCCCCAGTTTTCCGCGTCTCTGACATGCATATCTCTGTCTCTACCTATTCTCCCGTCATGTATCATTAAAGCAGAATTAGGATGCATTAACCTTTTTCTGCCTGCCTGCAGTATCACCGCGCCCATGCTCATTGCATGACCGTAGACTTCTATGTCGACGGGAGCATGATATTGTGTGCGCCTTATCGCATCATAAATTGCCATTCCGTGGAACCAATCGCCTCCGATATTGTTCATCAAAATGGTTATTCTTCGCTTGGTATTTCCCATTAGCGCTAAACCCTTTATTGCATACTCGGCCATTTCATAATTGACTCCTTCTTCTCTTCCTTCGACATCGGAACTGATTGAACTGAGATATATAATCCTATTTTTTAAGTTAATGCCCCACTCGAAGAAGTTGTCTATATCATTTTGTGTGTATCTTATTCTTGTCCTCTTTTTTGCCATGTTGCTTAGATTTGAGGGTGCGAGGGTTTAAAAGAATGTATTTAGTAGAAAATATATGTACATCCAAGAAGAATTGAGTGCGGAGTATCGGGATTTTTTATTGAGAGATGTGAGGCCACTGCTTTGGGATTTGATGGGGAGTTTTTGCGGGGCGTATCTTAAAGTGCAGGAGAAGATGGATGTTTTGAAGATGGTTGGGGTTGAGGAGTTGGTATTTGAAGAAGGGGCAAGGAAGGCGTTAAGAGACTGTAGTGATTATGAGATAAATCTAGCTGTTCAGAATGTCAAGGGAGAAGTTGATAGATATTTGAAGAGATATCTGGAGATGGAGCGAGTTCCGGAGGGGAAAGATTTGCAAATGAAGATAGAGCTTCGGAGTTCTGGTTGGAAGCAACCGATACATCACCACGATTATGTTGATAAGAGGAACGATCCGCGGATTTGGAGAAAGTGATTCTGGATGGTTTCTCCGTGCCTGGCTTTGCCTAGGCACTTCGCAAGGAAAAATAATTAATGCAAGAAAAAGGACGAGAGGATTAAGGATAATTGGTGAATTGATAGATGTTGGAAGATTTGCTGAGATGAGCTGATTAAGAGCGCTGTTGGTGTGATAATGAGATTTGTAAGTTTTCGTGTTGGGAGGTTGTAGTTTTGAAATTGGTTCTGAAGTTAACAAAACATTTTTAAAGTGTGTTTTTCTAAGTCTAGAAATGGAAGACAAAAAATTAAAAGAGTACGCAAAGAAAGAAGAGAAAAAAGAAGATGTTGTTGAGATTCCTGTTGGAAAGTATCTAAAGGGCGTGAGAAAGAACCCTTGGGTCGCATCAACATTTGTTTTAGGTTTGTTATTGGTGTTGGTTTTGATTTTTGGTGTTGGTGGGGGCGGTTCTGGAGAGGGTGTTGTTAACGCTGATGAAGCAGGACAGAAAGTTCTTTCATTTATTAATTCTAATCCAGAGATTACAGGAGAAGCGGCGTTGGTCTCAGCAGAACAAGATGGTAATTTTCATAGAGTTATAATAAATTATCAGGGACAGGAAGTTCCTGTTTATACAACTCTTGACGGAGGGTTTTTAATAAGTAATCCTATTTCTTTGGAAGAAATGGAAGATTCTGGGGATTCGCAGCCAGCACAACCATCACAGCCTTCTGCTCAAGAAATTTCTAAATCTGATAAGCCTGTTGTTGAATTATACGTCTGGTCTTATTGCCCTTATGGCGTTCAGGCTCAAGGACCATTAGCAGAAGTGGCTTTGTTACTCTCTGGGAAAGCTGATTTCGAAGCAGTGATGTATCATGATGGGCATGGTGCATATGAGACCCAACAGAACAAGATTCAGGCATGTATTCAAAAATTTGACAAAGAAAATTATTGGGATTATGCTGAAGGATTTGTAACTGATATCTATCCCAAATGTGGGGCTTCAAGAGATATTGAGTGCGATAAGACGGAATCTATTAACTTAATGGATTCCTTGGGTATTGATTCTTCAGAGGTTATGTCCTGCGTTGAGTCTGAAGGAGATAGTTTAATTAGTGCACATGTTGAAAGAGCTAGAAGCAAAGGAGTGCAGGGTTCTCCTACATTAATAATTAATGGTGTTAAGGCAAATGTTGCTAGAAACGCTGAAGCCTATAAGGCCGCTATATGTTCAGCGTTTAACGAACCTCCGGAAGAGTGTTCTAAGACATTAAGCGGTTCAGCTGCAGCAGCACCAGCTGGGAATTGTTAGATACGATTAGGAGTTATGTTATTTAAAATGGCTGAGAAAGAAAGGATTATTGGGGATGTATTACTGCGGGATGAAGACCCAATTGTTAAATGCAGAAAGTGTGAGTATGAAGGTCCCCGTAGTGGAATGATTAATGTAAGAAATACTGACATATATTTTTGCAGGGACACATGTCTTAAAACTTATGCCTCTGAACTCGCAGAGGATGTTGATGATGTTAGTTTTAGGTGTGCTAATGATGATCTTCTTGTGTGAGAATCTTAACTAATATAGAGAAATAAAGTATTGAAAAGAAATTTAAGAACAATAATCTGTATATAAGGAGGGAAGACTGGGGATAGAAGTTGTAGAAAACAGGTTTATTAGTTAACCGAGATCCAATTTATGCCTATATGCTGCAACGTATGCGTCCATTTCTCTTCTGATTGTTTCAGGAGATCTTGTGAACGGATTGATTCTATCGAGAGTTCTTCCAATCATTGTTTGTTTTTCGTGATAATGCACATCTTAACTCCTCACCTAAATCAAATAACCCCTGTTCTAAGCCTTGTTCGGTTGCTTGATATAATTCGTGTCCTTGCATAACTAACCAGATTTTTGATTATTTATAAAATTAACTGTGTTAACGCAAGGTTTATATAAATTTGTAAACAATTGTTAACATGACATTTGAATTACCTGATTTGGGATATGGATTTGATGCGCTTGAGCCGTGGATAGATGCAAAGACAATGGGGATACATCATGACAAGCACCACAAGACTTACACTGATAAGTTTAATGCTGCTTTAGAGAAGCATCCAGAGTTGTTTGACAAATCTGCAGAGGAGATTATTTCTGATTTAGATAGTGTGCCGGAGGACATTAAAGGAGCTGTTAGGAATAATTGTGGGGGTTATGTTAATCACGCGTTGTTCTGGCAGATTCTTGGGAGGGGCAAGGAGTTGAAAGGAAAATTGAAAGAATCTGTTGAGAAAGAGTTTGGGAGTTTTGAAGATTTTAAGAAAGATTTTGGGGGGAGAGCTGCAACGCTGTTTGGAAGTGGATGGGTGTGGTTGGTTGTTTCAAATGGTAAATTGGAGATTGTATCTACAACGAATCAAGACTCGCCTTTATCAGAGGGAAAAACGCCTATTCTGGTGTTGGATGTTTGGGAGCATGCGTATTATTTGAAGTATCAGAATAAAAGACCTGATTATATTGAGGCTTTCTTTAGTGTGATAAATTGGGATAAGGTTGGGGAGATGTATGAAAAGGCAAGGGGATGAATTTAGATTAATCCAAAACCAGATAGATTAACTCAAAACAAATCATTAGCGTTATGTTATGCTATTTTTGTATCCTCTAATGTGTGCAGGTCAAAAAAATTACAGCAGTATTTGATAAGTGGGTTTAGCATTCAAGCTGCAAAAGGTTGTGTGTCTAATTTTATCTGGCGAATGATTGATGCAACTATGCTTCTGTCTAGTTTTTTGGTTTTTGAGCTGCCGATTGGAACTTCAATCTTCCTTGTTAGGTCATTAATGATTGTGCTCATTGCCAAGGAGTCATATCTTATCTGTTCTGGTGTTCTATTTTTTTCTAAACATAATCTTGTTCTGTATTCAGATTCAGTTAGTCGTGCAGTGTAGCGGAATTTTACAAATTCTTCAATATCTTCTCTTTCTTTTCCATCTAGTTTTTGATATTCGTAGAATGAAAGTCTTTGCGATTGATTTTCTATTGGAGAAGGATAAAATGTTCTAGATGGTTGCGGAGCCTGTTTTGGTTTCTGGGCAGCAGTTGCTACAGCATATGCTGGCAGTAGTTCAGGTGTTCTTGCGCTAACTAGTGAACTAAATTTTTCTGCTAGTTTTCTTAAAAAGTTCATGTTGAGCTTTGAAAATAAAGGTTTATTAAGCTTTCGGTTGCAGGTTGCAGGAGATTGTATATATGCAAACAATCGTTTCAAACAGAATGATTCTAAATAATATAATTAAACATTTTTCCCTTACTTATAATCAAACAATCTTAAACCTACACCTCAATAAAGTTTATAAAATCAAGAATAACAGGTTTTGTATGCAAATCACACGAAGGAAGTTTGTTGAGATTACGGGAGCCAGTGCAGCACTCGTGTTAACCGGCTGTATAGACTTTCTCCTTCCCTCCAAAGTCCTTCCTCTACCGATAGAAAATCCCCCCTCTCCCCAACCAACTTCCCGAATTGATTCAATCAATCCAATAGAAAGCAGTTATGTTTCTATGACTGACAAAGGATTTATTTCTGCAATTGAACAACAACAAAAATTAGAAGCCTATGCATCAAGATACATTCCTTTTATAAGATTCAACGATATAAGACGCTATGGACTAAAGAGAATTAATTCATTCACTCTAGAAGCAACTTTAATGCAACCTTTATTTCCTGAACAAGAAATGCCGTTTATTTCAGATATTGGTTTGGTTAGAGAACCTTGGAATCAGTATTCGATTTCTTCAGATAATATGCCAGTTTGCGACCCTTCAGAAGACCATGGGTTTTTTGTACATGCTGAAAAAGACAGAGGGGATGTTTTAAAGTGGGATTTGCTCAATAAAAAATTCTTCCACAACGGATTTGAAAGAACGCTTTTTGAAATTTGGACTCTTTTTCCAGAAGAAAACCACGGAATTTGCATTTTAGCAAAAGATGTCAATCCAGGAAACACAGATTTCTATCCTAGCTTTCGGGCTTTTTACTCAAGCCGGTCTTTACATGCTCCTGTTTTAAAGATTGAATATGGGGTTTGATAATAAAGTGATACAACTCCAGTAAATTGTATAAACCCAAAATAAATTATACAATTCATAAATCAAGATATATCTGGATGTTGGTGTTGAAGGGTTTCTCATTATAATTTGGATATTGGCATATACAATTATATCAGATTAATTTTTCTTATTGTTATTTTAAATGGTGTCAAGAACCCGCGGACTAAAATCCGGGGCGTGCCTCAGGTCGTCAAGAATCGAAGATTCTTGAGCGCAGCCAAGAATTCTACTGTAAGGAATTCTTGGGGTCTTGAGCACACCTGAGAACCTGTTGCTAACCCCGAACTAAAGTAGGGAGTTTACGCAGAGAAGGTTCTCGGTGTATCAAATTTCATGAAGCCAGCACATTTTTCACTAACCCAAAATTTATAAAGCAACTTTTTCTTAACCGTCTATGAAGAGAAGCTCAAGACGTTGGAAGAAAATCGGTCAGATGCGCTGGAAGTGGCAGCGCAAACGTCTGAGAAAAGAAAAACGAAAACGTAAGTTGCATAGAGAGAGAAGTAAATAAATTTCATCCCCGTTGAAAAATCTTCAATTACAACCAAAATCACATCTAATTATCTAAGATATTATGAATTGCTTCATTCACAATTATTATCTTATCGTATGGTAGTAATCCTCCTGCACAACAATATTTAAAACCATTAAATTCCCAATCTCACTATGAATCAAACAAATATCTGGACTGAAAAATACCGGCCGGTAACATTTGACGAAATGGTCGGACAGCAGGAGATTTTGAAAAGAGTCAAATCGCTTGTTCAGGCGTTGAACATACCCCATTTGTTATTTGCAGGACCAGCTGGCACAGGCAAATCAACTCTGGCATTAATAGTTGTTAAAGAACTGTTCGGAGACAAATGGAAGGAAAATTACCTTGAACTAAATGCTTCTGATGAACGCGGGATTGATGTTGTAAGACAAAAAGTGAAAGACTTTGCTCGAACAAAAGCGATTGAAAATATTCCTTTCAAAGTTATCTTCCTTGATGAAGCAGACGCTCTAACAAAGGAAGCACAGCAGGCACTTAGAAGAACAATGGAAAATTACACAAACACTTGTAGATTTATTATGTCTTGCAATTATTCTTCCCGAATAATCGACCCCATTCAGTCAAGGTGTGTTATTTTCCGGTTTAAGCTGCTTGAGAAAAAAGACATAAAGAAAAGAATTGATGTGATAACTCAAAATGAAAATCTTAACCTTGTTGAAGAAGGATTTAATGCGTTGTATGAATCCTCTGAAGGAGATTGCAGAAGAGCAATTAATCTCCTGCAAGCAACAGCTTCAATTTCTCCAGATATTACACAAGACATGATAACAATGGTCTCTGCCTCGGCAAAACCCGCAGACATAAAAGTTGTGTTGGATTATTCTCTTGCAGGCGACTTTATAGGGGCGCGCGACAAATTGCTAGATACAATGTTAAAAGACTCTGTCTCTGGTACAGATATTATAAAATCAATCCAGAAAGAAATTTGGAACCTTCAGATAGAGCCAAGTGTAAAAGTCAGGCTCACAGAAAAGACCGGTGAAGCAGAGTTCCGCATGACAGAAGGTTCTGACGAATTTGTGCAGTTGCAGGCCCTGTTGGCGAGTTTTGTTTTGGCAGGAAGAGGAGAAGCTTAATTTCCGCAGTTTAACGTGTCTCTCTTAGCAAGCCCTCAATAATTCCCCTGGTCTCTCTGGAAATTTTCCCAGCCTGTTGTCTCCGATTCCCGCCACCTGCCAAACTCAATAACTTCACTGGTTCAGAAAAATTGATTCTAACTTTCTTATTCTTAGTAAAATATCTCCACTTAAGAAAAGCACAAACATCTTCTGCATAATAAACAAAATTATTTTTAGGCAGTGGACCGTTCGCAAAAGTCCTCTCTTCCATCCTTTTCTCATACTTCAAACCAATACAACAAACATAAATTGGCCTGTCCATCTTTTCCTGAGCTTTCAATGGTAATTTGAAAAATTGTTCTTTAAAATCCATCAAACCCAACTCAGGACGTCTATTCCTCTGACCCTCTGGAAAAACCAAAATAGAGTCACCCTGCATAAAAGTCTGCTCAACCCTTTTAACATAATCCCTCAACCCAGAAGGATTCTCCCTGTCCAGCCAAATCACTCCAAAAGGATTCAAATCAAAAACCAAATTCCTCATCAAAAGATTATCCAGGTTCTTCCCTGCAATCGCCCGCGGATAAGGATATCCCTCATTAAGTAAAAAATAATTCGGCACAAAATAATCCAACTGCGTCTGGTGATTAACAACATACAGACACGTCGCGTCGCTATTTTTCAAACCCTCAATCCTATCAACATTCATCGCTTCAATTGGACTAGCAACAGCAGACATTAATTTGTGCCCCTTCCTTGCTAAAAAACCCCCAATTCATCAGGATTTACTTTTTCTAATACCATGAAGAACCAAGTAAAAAACCCATTTATAATTCTTTCCTTCATAAATCTTAACTACTCTATCTACACCAAAAACTTAATGAATGAAAGGACGATCTCAGTTGAATAAATACCTATCCAGGAGAGCTGCATTGAAGAAGGGTCCATAATTTATAGAAGACTACACTGGATTAGCCTCCTTTTATGGGAAGGTCTGGTTTTTTTACTAAGAAATATGAATTAAATATTAGTTTTCCCAAAGGGAAGGGGAGGGGGTTTAGAACTACTCTTTAACCCAACAAATTTTTAAATACTTTGTTTTCCAAGGTAAAACATGTCCCTCTCAGAAAAATATCGCGCGAAGAAGTATCAGAATCTTGTAAAGCAAGACAAGGCAATAGAAGAAGTTAAAACATTCTTAAATCAGTTCCCGAAAAAGAAAAAAGCGCTCATCCTTTATGGGCCTGCAGGCACTGGCAAAACTTCTCTTGCCTTGGCAGCAGCAACTGAAAATGATTTAGAAATTTTAGAATTAAATTCTTCTGATTTGAGAAATAGATCAAAACTTGAAGAAACATTAAGACCTGCAACACAACAAAAAGCTTTGTTCAAAAAAGGAAAAATTCTGTTAATGGACGAAGTTGACGGAGTTACAGGCACAGACATCGGAGGAATTTCAGAGTTAGTTAAACTAATTAATCTGACAAGTTTTCCAATAATTATGACATGCAATGACGTATGGCAGTCAAAATTGTCTCCTGTAAGACAGAAATCAAAATTAGTTGAAATGAAACCTCTTGACTTGGGCACGATAATCTCGCTGCTAATGAAAATCTCAGAAAAAGAAGGTTTCATTAAAAGCCCTCACTTTCTAAAAAAAATAGCAATCAAATCACAGGGTGATTTAAGGGCTGCAATCAACGATTTAGAATCTTACTCGCAAATTTCCGAGTCTGGCGCAGAAATTGATATAACAGAAAAGAGGGATGTTCAAACAAGCATTTTTAATATTTTAAGAAGGCTATTCAAAGAAAGGCAGGACTTCCTTGATTTGTTTGACAATTCAGAATTATCTCTTGATCAAATCCTGCTTTGGATTGAAGAAAATATCCCAAAAGAATACAAAAATGAAGCACTTGTAAAAGCATACCATGCCTTGGGAAATGCAGATAGATTCCGCGGCAGAATTTACAAAAACCAACACTGGAGATTTTTAGTTTATCAAAACGCTTTTCAAAGCGCAGGGATTTCTTATGCAAAGGATAATCCCTTAGAGGGATTTACAAAATACGAAAGACCAAAGCGCATCCTAAAAATCTGGCTCAATAATCAAAAGATTGCGAAGAAGAAAACAATTGCAAAGAAGTACGCGCGTCTTGTTCATTGTTCAACTAAGCGCATCATGCGAGATTTTAAGATGATCACACCAATGATAAAACAAGAGTCTGTGCAAAGGAAGTTAAGAATGAGTGATGAAGAAGTTGCTTATGTCAACAATCTTCGATGAGGTGATAGATAATTATAAAAACCCTTTCTTGATAGTAAAAACATGAAAAATCGAAACTATCAAAATAGACTAGCAGAATCTCTCTATGAAGAAGCAGAATCTCTGCTTGTAGAGTCCATCCGAGAAATAAGTCTAGCAATTGCTGGTTTAAAAGAAATTCGCGCGGAATGGCAAGAAGAAAACAAATTATATCTGCGCTCAAGCATTTCTCTTAATTAAATTTGTAAATCTTTTGTAGTTGTATCATACAGTTATTACTCATTTGTTTTTTAATAGAATAAATAGATTTCCTTAAATTCGCTATCCCACATTCACTTCGTTCACTCGGAGCAAGCTGCGGGGTGTCAAGAACCCTCGGACTAAAGTCTGGGGCGTGCCTCAGGTCGTCAAGAATCGAAGATTCTTGAGCACAGTCAAGATTTGCATTTACTTTCTCACGAACTAAAGTAAGGAGTTTACGCAAAATATAAATCTTGATGTATTAAACCCAAGGGGGAATAATCAAAATTGTTGATAGTATTTCAAATCATAAACTATTTAAAACTGAAAAAAGTTAGAATGGAATGCGCGGGCCTTATTTTGGCAGAGATGGTTTGAGAAGGATTATTAGTAATGGCGAGGGAAAGAGAGATGAAAGACATTCTGTAAGGGGAAGAACTTATAGCGTGCTTTTTAGGGATTCCCAGTTGCCTTTAACATTAGATAATAACAACAGCAAGGGGTTTAGTGTTGTGAGGTCTTATTCAGAACCAGGAGTAGATGTATTGGAAGTTTGTGTTTCTGGAGGAATTTTTGGGATTGATTAGTTGTGAAAAAATTCTTGGTAGAGGTTGGATAATATTAAAGATATACTTTCTATTGGTTTGTGTGATGATTAACTTTAAATATGTTTCAACATTGATAAAGATGTAAAGGGGTTTGAATGAAGATATACACAAAGCTCGGGATATTTGCAGTACTTGCGTTGGTTTTTATTGCTTTAGCTGTAAGGACGACTTTTTTTTATTCACCAATGTGCCAGACTTTTGAGTGTTATGAAAAACTTATGAGGCAGTGCAAGCCTGCTAATTATTTAAACGACGGGGAAGAAGCAACATGGAGGTATGAGATAACTGGGATTGAAGACAGTGCTTGTGTTGTTAAAGTAACTTTATTACAATCAAAGGTAGGAGAGTTAGGAATGGAGCGCCTTGCAGGTTATAGTATGGAATGCGGTTTTCCAAAAGGAGTTGTTGCTTATCCTGAAAAAGACCTCGGAATGTGCCACGGCCGTTTGAAAGAAGAAATGCAAGGAATTATTATAAAGAGGCTACACACTTATATTGTTGATAACATCGGCGAGATTGATGAGACGTTGGATTTGTTGGTTGAGGAGAGTTAATAGTTGTTTATTTGCATAAAATATAAAAAGCATTGAAGTCCCCATTTCGTATGATTATCAAGATTTGCATTTACTTTCTCACGAACTAAAGTGGGGAGTTTACGTAAAATGCAAATCTTGATGTATTAATGATGGCGGAGGTTATTCTCCGTATTCTGCATTTCTTCTCCGTATTCTGCATTTCCCGTTTCCAGGGCAAGCCAGAAGAATCATAAAAGAGGATCTGTTACACACGATTTAATGAAGAGATTTGTTGCCAGGGCACAAAAAATAATGGCTAATATTCCCACAATGGCGAACAGGTACCATTTTGCAGCTTATGAAAATCCAAGAGGGGAACTCACTGCAGAGATTAAATCTAAGAGAGAGCCTCTTGAGGAATCTATCTGTGGGAGGATAAGAAGGGAGTATGGAGAACGTTCTGGCGGGGTTGTTTATCTTATTGGGGTCTTTGATTTAGTTGATGGGGTGAGAGGTATTCAGAGAAAAAGAAGTAAAAGAAGCAATCGTGGTCGTTCTGTTGATAGGGCTATTGCGAGAAGAGAAGGAACACGGGCAAGGACTGATTATTTGGATCCATTTAGTATTGATAGAGACTCTAGTTTGTGGTGAGAAGTTTTATTAACGTTTTATTCTGAAGTATACAATGAGTATACGATTTGGTCCTGCAGGCCTTGGGCCGGCTGATTCAGCTGAAAAGGTTTTGGAGAGTTTACACAAGCTTGGGATGCGGGCGTGTGAAGTTGCGTTTACTTACTCTGTGTATTTGAAGTCAGAGGATGCTGTGCGGGTTGGCAAGAAGGCTCGCGAGCTGGATATTGAGCTTTCGATACATGGTTCTTATTTTATTAATTTGAATGCTTCGGACAAAGCTAAGTTGGAGGCTTCGAAGAAACGGATTTTGGATGCGTGCGAGATAGGTGAGTTGCTTGGGGCGAAGTGTGTTGTGTTTCATCCGGGTTTTTATGGTAAAGATAAGGAGGGAGCTTATGAAAGTATTCGCGATGCGATATTAGAGTTAATGGATGTTAGGAAGGAAAAAGGGTGGAAGATTGAGCTGGCGCCTGAAACAATGGGGAAAGTGAATGTTTTTGGTTCGATAGATGAGATAGCCAAGTTGGTTAGGGAAACAGGTTGTGGTTTTTGTCTGGATTTTGCTCATATCTTAGCTAGAGAGAAGAGCGTTGATTACGAGAAAGTGCGGAAATTGTTTCCGCGAAAGGATTGGCATGTGCATTTCTCAGGGATTATTTATGGGGAGAAGGGCGAGAGGCATCATAAAACCACAGAGAAGAAAGAGTGGGAGGAGTTGTTGGAGGGTTTGCCGCAGGATAAGAAGATTAGGATTATTAATGAGTCGCCTACGATGGTTGATGATTGTGTTCTTGGCAGGGAAATTTGGAAGGGAATGAATTAAACAACCTTATTCCTCTTTCTTAATTGCTCCAAATTTTCCAGTTTTTCCTGCGCATTGTCTGGGTCAGAGCGGCAAGTGTTAAGTATACCAAGCACTCTTTGGACGATTTCATCGTAAGAATCGCGCTTATGGACTTTTAATTTGTCTAATCTTTCTTTTGTTTTTCTTTTTAATTTTATCGTCGTTATGTTTCTTTGCTGGGGTGGTTTCATGCAAAGTATACCAAAGCATACCAATTTAAATCTTTCTGTGAGTTTTCACTACCGATATGTAACTACGAAGTAACTGCATATATGTTATCACCCAAAAGTTTATAAACGATAGCGGAGGTGTAATATTAACTAAATTTAATCGATAAACAATGTCAAAAAAAAACCTATTGGTTTTGCTTGTTAGTGTATTTGCACTGTTTGTACTTGGTGTTTCAAATGCAAGCGCGGCTATAACTGTGAATGACGTTTTAGTGAACGGAATTGGTAGCGGTACAGTTGGCGTTATTGCCGGCGAATATCTTGATGTGGAAGTTTTTGTTAGCGCAGATGCTACGCATGAAGATGTCACAATTGAAGCATGGATTTCTGGTGACAAGAGCGGTTCTGTTGAAACAAGAAGATTTGTTTTAACAAGTAATGCTGACTTGCACAGAGAACGTTTGAGTATTAAGGTACCTTCTAACATAGATCCAGAAGAAAGCTTGAAGCTCAACATCTTTGTTGAAAGCGAAGACGGAACATCGACTCACGAAACAGTCAGTCTGACAGCAGACAGAGAGTCATACACCTTGGAAATCTTAAGTGTTGACATGCAACCTGAAGTGAGTGTTGGAGATTCACTTGTTGTTGATGTTGTTCTGAAGAACAGAGGAAGACAATTTGCTGATGATACATTCTTGCGAATTAGAATTCCTGAACTTGGTTTGGAAGAGCAAACATACTTCGGCGATCTTTCTCCGGTAGATCAGGACAATCCTGATAAAGAAGACGCAGTTGAAAGAAGAACATACATAAGAGTTCCAGCAAACGCTGAACCTGGATTGTACACTGTTGAATTGGAAGCTTTCAATAGCGACTCATTCGACAGACTTGAAAGAAGGGTTCTTGTTACAGGTGGAGCTGTGGAGAACACAATGGTTGTCACTTCTGGCCAAAGTAAAACATTTGGTACAGGACAAACAGAGACTTACACATTGACACTAGTTAACAGAGGAAATGTTGTCAGAGTTTTTGAACTCATTGCTGACAGTCCTGAAAAACTAGATGTTGAAGTGTCTGAACCACTTATTGTTGTTCCTGCAGGAAGCAGCAGAACAGTTGAAGTCTTTGTTGACTCAGCAGTCAGGGACGAATACACTTTTACAATTGATGTACTATCTGATAGCGGTACATTGATTGACCAAAAGACATTTAGAGCAAACGTTGAAGAAGGAAGTAAATCAGAGATAAAAGCAAACACAACTGTCTTGCTGACAGTTATTCTTGCGATAGTCTTTGTAGTCCTTTTAGTTGTTCTGATTGTTTTACTAACAAGAAAACCTGAAACCAAAGAAGAATTCGGCGAAAGCTACTACTAAACATTTTATTAATTTTTTATTTTTTTATTTAGTGTAGTTTTTTTATATTTAGATAATTTAGAAAGAAAATGAAATATAGGAATGACACTAAAGAAAATGCGGGCGAATTGACATACTTAGCAAGAGAGGCCTGCCGTCTTAAATTGGAGTTGATTGCTAAAGAGGTTTTGCCGTTGATGAATAGTTATAAAGAGCTGAGAAATTTAGAGGCTGAATTGAATAATTTGTATTACAGAGAATATGATAAGAAATCGCCGTCTCGGTCCGAATTGCCCCCTACCCAAGATCTTGATTTAGATCTTGTTCGGAAGCTATACAAATCCTCTAGGACGCTCGGTGAGTTTTTGAAGAGTTATCGTGAAAAGACGGGTTTGTGTCAGACAGAGTTTGCAAAAATACTAAGAGTTGCTGACAACACAATACATAATTTAGAAAATAACATTGGTGTTCCAAGAGAACGAACATTAAGGAAAATCCGTACTGCGACAGGATTAGATTATGACACAATTCAGGCAAAGGCTGCTAATGTGAAGGAATAAACTTTTGTTTTTATTATTTATGATTGTTTATAAAAATATTTATATAGGGTAGATTCTGTGCGAGTTCATGAAAGAAAAGAATTTTATACGAGTTACAGGGGATGTTTACATCGACGAAACAGACAGATATCACATTGGAGACCCTACCTTAAATAGTACGAGGGCCACTCAGGTTAAAACCAAAACCGGGGCAGTGATCACGTATTTTCTGCGTCACCAAGATGAAGTGATTGGTTTAACAGACGTTGCAAAGGCCCTTAATGTGAGCACTGATAGTATAAGGAGTGCAATTTATGATAAAGTTGAGGGCGACTTTAATAAATCGAGATTTTTCCGTTTTGAAATTGACAAATCTGACAGGGGTAATCCAAAATACTGCTTACGAAGCGTGAGGCCTTCTGAAGAGGATGTTCAGAGGGTAGAAGAGTTAGATAGAACATTATGTATCGATTGTGAGAGTGGGTTGGATTGCCTTGTGGCGTAATCCTATTGATGAATTTGAGTAATATTCGGGTGATTAAATAATCTTTATATACCTGTTTCTCTAATTCCTGAGATGGCACACATAAAAAAGATGGTGTTTCACGGATTTAAGAGTTTTGCAAAGCGAACTGAAATACCTTTTGATAAAGGGATTAATGTGATAATCGGGCCAAATGGCTCTGGGAAGTCTAACATCGCAGACGGACTGTGTTTTGTACTTGGAAGATTATCAATAAAATCAATGCGGGCTGAGAAGGCGCGCAATTTAATTTTTATGGGAAGCAAATATGTTAGGCCTGCGAAAGAGGCGTTTGTTGAAATTGTATTTGATAATTTAGACAAAGCGTTTGCACTTGACACAAGAGAGGTTAGCATTGGGAGATTTGTCAGATTAAGGGGGCAGAGTATTTACAAAATAAACGGAGAGACAAAGACGCGGGCAGAGGTCATTGAAACGCTTGGGCAGGCAGGGATTGATCCGTATGGTTTTAATATCATTTTGCAGGGCCAGATACAGTCTATAGTAAAGATGCATCCTGAAGAGCGAAAGAAAATAATAGGGGAAGTTGCAGGGATATCTGTTTATGAATGGAGAAAGGAAAAATCATTGAAAGAACTTGAAAAGACAGAAACAAGGTTAAAGGAGGTCTCTACGATTTTAAGAGAAAGGACTGCTTACTTGAATAATTTAGAAAAAGAAAAAGCACAGGCACAGAGATATAAGGATTTACAGCTGGTTGTTCAGAGGGCGAAGGCTTCTATTTTAAAGAGAAAACACGACGACAAGGTAAGGGAAATTACTTCTTTAGTCAAGACAATTGAAGAAAAAATGGATGTGAAAGATAAAAGTCAAGAAAAAGCACAAAAAGCACAGGAAGAACTTGACAATCTTTCTGAAAAAATTAATCAGATAAACAAGCACATCAGAGATGCAACTGGTTTGGAGCAGAGCCGTTTGCGCGAAGAAATCACTAACTTGAAGGCAGAACTTGAAGGTTTGAAAGTTAGAAAGGAAGGGTATGAAAACAGGGGAGAGGAAGTTTCTCATAGAATTGAAGAAATGCAAAAGTCTATTCCTGATTTAGAGGATGAAATTAAAAAATTGAGAGACGAAACTCCATTGATGGCTAATAAAGCTGTTGAGTTGAAGAAGAAAAAAGAAGAACTTTCTTCCTTGGAAAAAGAGAAGAAAATGGCGTTTGGTTTAAAGTCTGAGTTAAACTCTCTGAGAGACAGGTTGGAAGATAAGAAGAGACAGTTGACGCGGGCGAATACTGAGTCTGAGTCTTTTGTTAGGGAGATTGAAGAGCTTTCTGAAATTTTACAGTTCAATACTGAAAAAGAATGCGCTGATGCAATTGAATTTTATAAAAAAAGTCTTGCCAAAGAAGAAGACAAGATTGATATGTTAAGGGAGGAGGAATTAAAAAATGAGAAAATAGTTTCTGTTGCAGAGTCAGGAATAAAACATAACGAAGAGCTAAAGAAAAAGGTGGAAAAGTTAGATGTTTGTCCTCTTTGCCAGAGCAAAATGACTAGAGAGCATGTAAAGCATGTTTTTTCTGAATGTGAAACCAAAGTATCAAAAGCAAGGGGTGATTTGGAAGAGGCAAAACAGAGTATAGTAAGATTAAAAGAGTCTAGAGGAAGGGAGATGAGGAAGACTAATGATTTGGAAAGTAAAATTAAAAATGCAGAAAGGGAATTGATGTCTTATAAAAACATAAAAGGGAAAAAGGAGTTATTAAAAAAATCTGTTGATTTTTTTAATGAAGTAAAAAAAGAACTTTCTGAATTAGAAAACAAAAAGCAGCTTTTAGAAAGAAGAACTGAAGATTTGTCTAAGGTATATGAGAGGTACGAGAATAAGATGCTGGAAATAGAGGAAATTTCTTCTAGAACAGAGGAGGACATTGACACGACTTTGTTGTATAAAGAACGCGAGTTAGAAAAAACAAAAAGTATTGTAGAAAGAAGC
The DNA here is from genome assembly GCA_018817405.1 of Nanobdellota archaeon. Classification (GTDB taxonomy): domain Archaea; phylum Nanobdellota; class Nanobdellia; order Pacearchaeales; family GW2011-AR1; genus UBA73. The sequence goes on along the minus strand of JAHITZ010000009.1, from coordinate 3,312 downwards.
AGATCTGATATGGATGAAATTGAAGAAAAAATTAATGAGTTAGGAGGAGAGATAGATGAAAAGATGTCTTTGCTTGATAAAAAAGAAGAAAAAGAGCATCAGTTGAATTCCCGTTTTCAAAAAATGTTTGCAGAACGAGATACAACTCAGAAGAAATTTCAGGAAAGAAGTATAAAGTTAAGCGAGATGCAAAATGAGATAAGACAGATAGAAGACCAGATTAATTATCTTAAAATTGGAAAGGCAAAGCTTGATGGTGAGAGAGAGACATTAGAGATGGACTTAACAGAATACAAAGGAGTTGAAATTTTACAAGGAAGCGTGAACGTGATTGAGGAAAGATTGCGAAAAGCACAATCTACTTTGGAAACTATCGGCTCAATTAATATGCGAGCTTTGGAAGTTTATGATGAAATAAAAAAAGAGTATGACATTGTCAAGGAAAAAGTTGACACCTTGGGAAAAGAAAAAGAAGAGATTTTAAAAATAATTGAAGAAATTGACAAAAAGAAAAAAAGAACATTTATGAAAGCGTTTAATGCAATCAATAATTTGTTCAGTGAGAATTTTTTAAGACTTTCTGCAAAGGGTGTGGCATATTTAGAAATTGAAAATTCAGAGAACAAGCTTTCCGGCACTGGAAGTTCAAAGAACCATAGAGAATTTTCAGACAGGGAAGATGTTCTCGGGAACGGTGTGAACATTGTCGTGAAGATGGCGCGCGGCAAGTATTTTGATGTTGCTTCTCTTTCTGGAGGCGAGCAAACTTTAGTTGCGCTTTCTCTGTTATTTGCAATACAAGAATACAAACCTTATCAGTTTTATATTTTGGATGAAATAGATGCTGCTCTTGACAAGAGGAATAGTGAGAGGTTGGCATCGTTGTTGAAGAGATATATGAAAGCAGGGCAGTATATAATTGTCACGCACAACGACGCAATTATCCTTGATTCAAATATCCTCTATGGTGTTTCTATGCATGAAGGTATTTCCAAGATTTTAAGTCTAAGGGTTAATAGCAAGGGAGCTGAGTTTGGTGGGAGCGGTGGGGAAGAAGCAATTAGGGAGAAGTTGGGGAAGTAGCGGGCGATTTTTGGAGGGGTTGGGTTGAGTTTGGGAAGGAAGGTGGAGAGGAACAATTCTAAGAATGATTGCATTGATTAATTACTGCAAATTCGCAAGCACCTTAACAGATAAATATAAAAATTCAATTTAGTTTAGTGTATTATGAAGAAACAAAAAAGAAATAAACTCCTTTACTGGATTCCGAGAGTTTTGGCGATTGTGTTTATTCTTTTTTTAAGGATGTTTGCATTTGATGTTTTTGCTGAATATGAGTTCCCGTTAGTCTTGGGTGCTTTGTTTATGCATCTTCTTCCAACGTTTGCGTGGAGGCGGGAAAACACTGGGGGATGGTTGTTTATTATTCTTGGTGTGGGATTTACATTTTTCTTTGAGACTTATGAAAGCCCTGTTGCGTTCTTGTTGATTTCTGGCCCTGTTTTCTTAATTGGGATTTTGTTTTTGTGGAATTATCATAGGAATCTGGAGAAGAGGATAGAATAATCTCTATATCTTTATATCACTTTTGCGAATCCGCTCTGTAAGAAACCTTCTCGGTTTCTTACCAACTTCCCTCTGCAATACTGCTCATGGCTGGCACTCGCTTTCCCATTTTGCTTAAAATCTATAATTATCATAAGACTAAATAATGGATAATTGAAACAATTAATAAATTCGCGTTGTGCTTAAGGGTTTAAATTATTTAGAACTTTCAACTTCCAAAATCTTTATCTTGAAAATAAGGGTTTTGCCTACGAGAGGGTGGTTTAGGTCTATTGTGATTTCCTTGTCTCCGACTTCTGTGATTTTTGCCGTTGGTGTCCGCTTTGTGATTTTAGCATTAGGATAAGGCCTAGCTTTGGTTCTTGGCCTTTTGGCAGTTTGTCTCTTGGAATTTTTTGGAGTAGTTTTGGATTTGGCTGGCCGTAGGCTTCTTCTGGTCTGAGGGTAAACTCTTTTTCTTCTCCTTTTTTTATTCCTAAAACAGCATCATCAAAGCCCTTTACTACTTGCCCAGTGCCTGCTTCGAAAGTTAGCGGATGAGAATTGTCTCCGTGGGTTGTAGAATCAAAAACTTGTCCGTCTGGGAACCTTCCTTCGTAGTCTAACGTGACCTTATCGCCTTTTTTGATGGGCATACTAAAACGAATAAATTGCCTTATTTAAGAGTTTTGCTAGTTTTCTTTGGAAAGACATAAAGGTTAAAAAGAGAATAGTGCTTGTAATTAAATGAGAAAGCGTCGAACGAAGAAAGATAGGGATTTTTGGAAGGTTGTTGTTTTAACAGCAATTCTTATTCTTGTGGTTATACTGATTTTTAGATCAATGAGTGGTGTGATGTTTTCACCAGGACAGGATGGGTTTTTTACATGGCCCCTTGTAGTGTTTGCATTGGCAGGGTTGCTTGTTTATTATTTTATGAAGAAGAGGAAGTAATCCAAATAATTACTTAACACACAGCTTTCCTCGTGGTTGGAATTGTGCTTCTCCGGGGAAGATTCTCTTTGCATATTCTTCCCAAATTTTTTTCAGTCTTCCTCTTTCTTGCCTATTTAACGCGTATTTCACGTTAAAATCTAAATCAAGTACGCCTAGTGGAACTCTCCTTCCAACATATCCAATACCGTGGGGATTTCCTGGAGCAAAAGGTTCTGACCAGGCTACTAAAACAAGTTCAGAACCCTCCATATCTGGGTCGCAACCAACATGTTCAGGGTCTTGTGTTACATCTGGGACATATTGATTTCTGCCTGTTGTAACTGCTCTGCCAATAACACCTCGGGTAATTGGGATGGGCGAGCAAGCTTCTGTTCCTTGATGAGAAAAAACCCTTGTCTGCTCTGGATTTACTGGGTCGACAAAATATTCTCCTACAAAAACTGGTTTTAAAGAATGCCCTTTCCCAGAGCCATTTGTTCTTTCTTTATTAAATTCATCATAAAGAATATAATTAAACGTTGTTGCCACTTCTGGAGGATGTGTACGACCACCTAAGTAATCAGAAAGCCTTGTTTCAATAACCCTTAAGAGATCATCCTTTAACTTGGGAGGCATTCTATTTCCCATAAAAATACACCTCTCTTTGAGTATAAAAATGTTGTTATTTTATGAGCTGTAAACTTAGCGTCATCTGTTCTTATTAGATTTCGACAGATTTTTAAACTTCGGGTTCCTAATAATTTTATGAAAGTTATGAAAGTGGTTGATAAAAAAGTGGGAAATACGACTTATTTCAAATATAGGATCAAT
>JAHITZ010000043.1 GCA_018817405.1 Nanobdellota archaeon | reverse complement strand
TATCTTTTTTCTTTTAAACGCTCCCTTAAATTAGCAGAAAACGCAATGAAAAGAATTACTGGCAATGACAAAACGGTTGGCAAAAATGAGTCTAAAATCAGCGCCGATGAGCGCGGACCGTTCTTCACCACTACTCAAGTTAAAGAAAATCTGCGTCAAGAACTAGTCAGACTGCAGAAAGCTAAGCTTCCCAAGGAAGAATTCATCCAACCATCAGATCCTCTTAGATTAGCAGTGCATTTGAAATATAAAGCAGTCGTTGACGAGCCTCTTTTTGAAGCCATTGAAAAGGTTATTAACCTTTGCGATGTTGTTGATTACGACTCTAAATTAACCCCGCAGGAAGTTCAACAGTTAGTTGCGATTTGCATCCCTCTGTTCAATAATTTAGCAAGCGTCTAGGGTAAAACAAAATTACCTGCAAGAAGCCCATGTAAAGGGACCGTCCCCTTATATGGCCTCACGCAAGGCTAGGGCACCCGTGTTCGTTATATGCTGGAAAGACGGACATCTTCTAAATCAAAATTCAAATCACTCACTACAAAATTATAGTAATTATTGAACCTTGCAACCTCTTCTTCAATAACACCATTCGGATTCGATTTTATTTCCTGAAACATCCTTTTCAATTTTTGCGTATTCAACCAGATGGGCTTTTGTTCTTTGAGGTTTCCCCTCCTCTTAAAATAATGTAAACTCGAATACGGATATTCATAACCCTTACTATTTCTCTCAACATACCTTGCAGTAAATAACACTTGCAACTTTGGATCATAACAAAAGTGATTTGCCTTATATCGATTCTCGAACAACGGCCCTCTTCTTTTGTACTTTTTATTAAAGTGCCCAGTGTAACCTGAGATTATCCTTCTGGTTAGTATTTCTATTCCTTTTTCAAATTCCTGATAGATTACTAAGTGAAAATGATTTGGCATTAAACAATAAGCCAGCAAGTCTATATTGCGGTCAAGCTTGTGTTTATCTCCTTGCCGTACAGCATTGTTTAACTGATTAATTTGCCAGGCGGGATTGTTCATCTTCTTCAACCACTCTCGTTCCTTTACCAAATGTTCTACTGGAGACAGAGTCAAATGTAGATAGCGAAAAAACTGTTGATAATCTTCCGGGCTTCTAAATATATCGATTTTATTAATGCCCCGATTGTAAACGTGATAATAGGCATTTTTAACATACTCTTTTAATCTGTTCGGTGATGGCATGTATTCATATTAACATATTACGACGACGGGGACCTGTCCCCTGTATGGCAAGGAATATAGGGACGGTCCCTTTCCCCACATTTTAACATTTTTTAAAAAATTGAGTAATATGGGTGAGCAAATGCAGTGCAGCGAACCGCATACACTGTGTTATGTGTCCCGACGACCGAAGGGAGGAGAGTGCAATGTGGTGCGACTGAAAGGAGCAAGTATTTTAAAAATTTTTACGACTATTTTTGCCCTCCCTGCTCGTCTCCAAAGTGAACAGTCCACCCGTACTTCTCTTGGATTATTTTTCTTGCCGTTTCATTAGCCATTTTCTCAGTTGCTGCTTCTCTATGAACATCGCTCGGGATTTTACTTTGACTGGTTAATAATTCCGTTCCTTGCATATTGTTAACATGCTCAACCGCTTCATGGGCTGCAAAAGCTGCAGCTGCAACATAATCAGGAATAAGACTCCCCGCAAAAGACACCTTGCTTCCACTTACTGAAACATAGATTCGGCCAGGCTTACCTTTTTCATTATATCCATAGCAAGCTGGCACATCTTCTCCACTTGGCAGCAACAGAGCTCCTGACGAAATATTTATTGATTCCGGTGGACTGTTTTTGTAGTCCATTCTTTTAAATACTTCAAGAACAGCATCCACTATAGCAGCCTGAGCACGCTTTATTTGTTCTTGATTCTTTTCACTAACACCAACAAGTTTCATTTCTAAATTAGATGGCTTAAGATAATCGCCTTTTTCTTTAGTTGCATTGGCTTCTTGTGGGACAACATGGAGTGCTTCGGAAATATCTTCCGTCAGTCTAATGATCGTCTCTTCATTGGACATTAAGACTTCTTCAATTTTGGGGTCGGTTGGTGTTTCCATAGTAAAAATTTTTAAAATATTTCTGCTAACGTTTCGGCATATCTGATGTTTGCCGTAGCGTAGCGGAGGCAAATATGGGTGGAGGCTTTTGTATAAAAGCCGTAACCAGATATGCCGTGTTATATGATGTATGCTTTTCTTTTTGTCTCGCCTTAGCGAGACCACTTTTCTATAATTAACAAATTTTATTTTTGTCTTGGCGTAGGGGCAGAGGGGCTGGGGGTGAATGCCCCGAAGCCAAGACTCCTTATTAAAATTATTGTGGCTTATGCGTTTGAGATAATTTTTTAGAAATAAACTTAACTTTAATATCACCCGTGGTTTTTCTACTTGTCCAATATTCACCTTCTAGTTTTTTTTCTGCTTCTGTTATAACTTTTAAAATTGCTGCGCCATCATGAATCGCACTTCTATCGCGCACATTGGCCATTGAACGATTTGTATAATTATAACTCAATCTAAAAATTCCGCTATCATCATCTTCATTGATTTGGGCGGTATTGCTAAAACTGTCTGATTCATCGGTATACATAACACAACTTATATTTGAAAAAGTTTGTTTGATTACAAGCGTTACATCCTTAGGTGGAATCTTTTGATTTGTATTTGGATCAATCCAAGTGCTTTGTAACGTTCCTTTCCAAGTTCCTTGTAAATCAGGAAACGGAACAAGCCAACCCTTGAAGATTGGTAACCTCCATGCCCAATTTGTAAATAATAAAACAATCAAAACATAAATTGTCACCACATCTGGCAATTTTTTTATTGCCTCCCAACCTATTTTTAAATCAGCTTTAGATAAAAATAACACCATAACCCAAATTACCACGAAAGCAATGAGCTGTATCCAAATTAATATTTCCTTACGAATATTTTTCATAATTATTCAAAACCTATATAATCCCAAGCGGCGTCAAAAAAACTGTGAGCTTGGATTCGATTCCATGGTTGCGATGAGTGAAAAAGATATTTAATATCATTAACCTCGCATAATTCTTTGCAATCTTCATCCTTTATCGTTTTATTAAAACAGTCTGCAATAACATGGGTTTACGTTAGAATTTTGGAAGTAGGAGTTAAGTAAGAATCTGGGAAGTGAATTGAGGGTTGACGGAAAAGAGAAAGCGGCTCAATAAATTCGTTTCTCGTTTGAGCTTCGTTGTAGGACTTTATCTTTCCCGCTTCGGCTACTCGCTGATATTTCTCAACGAGCTTTTGAATTTGTTGTTTGGCTTTCTGTTTGTTCATGGGATTATTTCAAT
>JAHITZ010000042.1 GCA_018817405.1 Nanobdellota archaeon | reverse complement strand
TTTGTCTAATCTCTCTTCAAAATCGTTCTCTGCTTGTTTCTTGAGCTTGTCAAGGAAGGAATTAAGCATAGCCAAATCGTTTAAACTTACTTCTTTGTCATCTACTTCATAGCCATAGGCAAATTTGATGTGTCCTTCTTCCTTTCTCCTTCAGATCCATACTTTTCATAATTAAATTTCCTTCTTATACTTTACTAATCTGAACATCCATGTTGTACTGTGCTATCCCTGTTAAAAAGAGGCATCCTTAAGTTTCGGTTTGAAAGAATAATGCACAATGCTCCAAAATAATGAGGCAATAATTGCAATAAGTAATAGAATTAAAGATTTTGATATTGGGCCGATTGAAAAACCAAATATTAAATTTGCATATATTACAAATAAAAATATTAAATCTGCTTTAGCCAATCTCAACAAGATGATTGTGTAGGCCTCTTTATTAATAAAGCTTGAAACAATGATCTCTGAAAAGAAGATTATTAACATAAAGAATAAAAAGTAGCTGATTGATAAACTCGCTATCGATAAACCTATTGTAACTAAAAGAGGGATATAAAATTCGTACCAGTGTCTTCTCCAAATTATCTCGAATTTTTTCCAGAATTTATTAAACCGACTCATTCACCAAGAATTATGCTTCTGATTTTAAAGATTATTGTGATTTACTTAGGCGGAACCAAATTATCCCAGTTATCTATCCATTGGCTGATTGGAGGGACTTTTACATCGAGCTTTCTTTTTTCAACATAGAGTTTTGTAAGAAGATAAAATATCATCCCCAGTGATTTAGCTGATTTATTGTTTCCAGGTATTACTTTATCAACATTCATTGTGTAGTTGTTTGTGTCGCAAATCGCCATGACTGGAATTTTTATTCGTTTTGCGTCTGCTAATGCTGCTTTGTCTATCCAAGGGTCGCAGATAACCAGAAGTTCTGTTTCTAAGAAGTCAGATAGGTTCGGGTTTGTTATAATTCCTGCCGGATATTTTTTGATAAATGCCTTTATGCCTGTTGTTTCAGAAAATAATTCAACAGCTTTTGCTCCTGCTTCTCTCTTGCAAACAACAATGATTTCACTTGGGGGATATTCTGCAAGGTATTCTGCACCTTGTTTTATTTTTTCGTCTAAAAGCGCTGTGTTAAAGACAGCAAGACTGTCTGCCCTTCTTTTATAGACATACGGGCGCATGTCCGGAGTTATTGCTCTTGTTCCCAGGTGAATAGAACTTTTGAGATAATCTTCAATTGGAACAAGACCTTCTTTTTCTTTAACTTGTTTTTTAATGTCTATTTCTTTTGTTTCTATTGCCTTGGCTAATTTTTCTGCTTTTTCTTTTAGCCCCTCTAACTTTGTTTTTTTCGGAGTTTTTTCTTTAGTGGTTTTCTTTGTTTCTTTTTCTTCTTTTTTTGTTTTTGGCATTGTGATAGATTAGAATGAGGGTTTTTAAAATATTTGGTTTGCAAAACTATTAAAAATCCCTTCTTCTTTATCCATTCATGAAAAAAGAGACTATTTTCTTAGCATCAGACCACGCAGGGTTTAAAGTTAAACAAAACATAAAAAAATTCTTAGACAGAAAGAAAATTTCTTACCATGATTTAGGTCCAAAGGAGTATATTGCAAATGATGACTATCCAGACTATGCATTCAAAGTTGCGAGCAGAGTAGCACGAAACAAAAACTACAAAGGGATTTTAGTCTGCGGCTCTGGTATAGGAATGGTAATCGCCGCAAACAAAGTTAAGGGCATCAGAGCAGTCGCAGCTTACGACAAATACTCTGCAAAATTCTCAAAGTCACATAATGATTCAAATGTCTTATGTTTGAGAGCTAAAAATTTTCCTTTCCGCAGAACAAAAAAAATTCTTTCCACCTGGCTCAACACAAGGTTTTCTGAAGAAGACCGTCACAATCACAGAATCAAAAAGATATGGGATTATGAAAAATGAAAATAATCCCAACAATCTTCGCCCACAACAAAAAAGAATTCACAGAGCGATTTAAAAAACTCTTGCCAGTCTCAAAAAACCTCCAAATTGATTTTATGGACGGAAAATTTGTCAAGGCAAAATCTCTCCAACCCTCTCAAATTCCTGATTTAAAAAAATACTCAAACAACTTCGAAGCCCATCTAATGATATCAAATCCTCAACTACAAATAAAAAAATTAAAGAAAAAAGGCTTCAAAAAGATAATCTTCCACCATAACTCAACCCAAAATATTAATTCATTAATTAAAAAAATAAAATCTCTTCACATGAAAGTTTTTTTAGCAATTAATCCAAATGTTGCAGTAAATAATGTCATTCCTTATCTCAAACAACTTGATGGCATTCTCTTTCTCGGAGTTCAGCCAGGAAAAGAACGCCAAGATTTCATTCACCAGATTTACGAAAAAATCAGATTTCTCCGTAAAAAAAACAAAACTATAAAAATCCAAGTTGATGGAGGAGCAACCCCAGAAGTAATTAAGCGCCTTGCAAAACTCAAGGTAAACTACATAAACTCTGGCTCTTACATAGCTGACTCTAAAAACCCAAAAGAAACTTATAAAAGACTAAATGCCCTTGTAAAAAAATGAGTATTTTAATTGCAACATTCCCAACAACTAGAACTTTAGCAAAAAAAGTAGCAAAAAAACTAAAAGCTCAATATTCAGAAGTAATTACAAAAGATTTTCCAGACGGGGAGTCATATGTCAAATTCTCAAAAAACCCAAAAAACCAAACAGTTGTAATATTTAATTCCTTTGCACGCGACCAGAACAACAGATTAATTGAAACAATTCTTGCCGCAGGCATAGCTAAAGACTACAAAGCAAAAAAGATAATTCTTGTTGCGCCATACTTTCCTTACTTAAGGCAGGATACGCACTTTGAAAACTACGATAGCTTTTCAATAAAACACACCGCTCCTCTTTTAAAAATCTTTGACAGAGTTTACACAATTGACCCTCATCTGCAAAGAATCAAAAACATAAAACAGATAGACAAAGATTTCCAGAAACTAACAGCAACTGGTTTAATAGTAGAATACATAAAAAAGAACTTCAAAGAACCATTTACTATTGTGGGACCTGATAAAGAAAGCAAGCAATGGGCTCAAACTGTTGCATATCCCTTGGGAAAAAAAGCAATTATCTTGAAAAAGAAAAGACATACTTGGCGCAAGGTTGATATACAAGAAAAAAATCTTGGGAAAAACGTGATAATTGTGGATGATATAATTGGAACAGGCCACACTGTGGAAGAAACAGCCGAGATTGCAATAGCTCACGGAGCAAAAAAAGTAACTTGTATCGGTGTTCACGGGGTTCTTGTTGAGAATGCTGCTAAGAGGATAAAAAAATACGCAAGTCTTCTAACAACAAACACAATTCCAAACAAATACGCGAGGATTGACGTTTCTCCAGTTATTTTCGAGGCGCTAAAAAATTTTAGATAGTTTTAAAAACAAGTATTTCTCCAGATTTTCATGCCAGTAATTAACATTCGCATCCAACACACAAAACCAGAATCGTTCAGAGACGAAGATGTAGAATTCCATCTAAGGCAAATTTTAGAAACAAACGCCCCAGTAGTCTTGACTCTCTCCGCAGTCTACGACGGAAAGCTCCGGCAAGAAGGATATCAGCCAGAACTTCTGGAATTAGTAAGATAAATCGGAGACAGAGAAGGTTCATTCATTGGTCAACAGGGCGCCCTTGGAGGACCTTGCAAGCACAGACATCGGTACACAGACCGCTGGCACGAACATGCCTGTCTTTATCCCTGGAATAAACCTCCAACAAAAGCAGAACAAAAGGAGTTAATGGAAAGAGGTAGAGTAATCATTGAAGGGCTTGTCGGAATTTCTCCAGTGTTCTTTGCTCCTTCCAACTCTTTGTACAACCAATCCACTTTAGAAGCTGCTTCTGAATTAGGGTACAGATACTTCGGAGACAGGGCATTTATCCCATTCCCACCTTATGGGCTCGGGTCATTAATAGTTGTTCCAGAATCCAGTCTAGAAAAAGGCAGAATAGTGTCTGCAGCATCGCATTATGTTCATTACGACAAAATTGACAGCTACGTCATGGGTTTTAAATCCAGACTTGCCGAAGCAACCTCCCTATCAGATGTCAAACCCTCTTCCGAAATTCCTACAAAATTAATTAGACAAAACCACAGAAGAAAAATTATGTGGAAACTAGGAAGAGATGTATTTAATTTACCTGGAAGGATATTGCGTAGAAAGATTTAAGAAATCCGATAAAATCAAATTATCATGACAATAAAAGCAGACCTGCACATGCACGGACCAATTGGGTTTGAGCCATATTGGTTAAGAGTTCAAGGTTATGCAGAAAAAAACCTTTTACAACTTATTGCAGACCAATGTTTCAAAAGAGACATTGGAATTTGTGCTGTAACAAGTCAATCTGACCAAGTAGACGAAACAGGGGTTATTTTAAGAGGAACAGTTCATGACAGGTTAGGGTTTTTAACAGAAAATCATTTAGCAAGTTTGCCAAGAGGATACGATGCTGACACATTTGGAGAAGATTCAATAGTTGTGATGAGACATGGGAAAAGAGTGTATTTAGTAAACGGCCAAACAGTAATTGTTCAAGAATCTGGTAAGATATTTGACCATTTAGTTGTAGGCTCAAATTCTGTTCCCAATTTAAGAGTTTTTCAAGATACTCTTCAGTACTGTAATGACAATGGCTTAACACACGGGCTAGAACATCCAGATGTAGAAGAGCATTTCGGAGCTGGTTTAGGAAGAGCAGAGCAGTTAGTAGAAAAATGTGATTTTGTAGAAGCACACAATGCACAATTAAGGTGGTCAAGAGCCTTTTCAAAATTTCCAGTAATAGGACCATATACAAGAGCATTTAATGCTAAAGCAGAGAGATTTGCTAAACAACATGATAAACCAATTGTAGCAAATTCAGATGCCCACAGAATTCAAAGTGCAGGAATTGCATCAAATGAATTTGAAAAAGATGATTTAGATTTTAGTTCTGAAGACAATCTATTCAGAACTATGAGAAGAACAATACTCTCAGGAAATTTCAAAATTAATCGAAGCTATGAATCACGTTTAGGCTGGATTAGCTGGGTTGGTAAATTCAAAGCAGGAATAAAAGGAGAGAAATACAAAACCCAATAAAATTATAAACTCTTCACCCTTATCACAACAATGCCGCAAGCTGTTTTACATATTCTTGTTCCGTTAGTTATAGCGGCGCTGTTTAAAGACTGGTACGAGGCAAGAAAAGGAAAAGGAACTTTCCCCCTGCACTACGTTTTAATTGCCGGACTCGCAGGACTTCTTCCAGACATTGACATCATTGTCTTCTGGATTTTGTATTTCTTTGGGTTTTCCCTAAGCGAAGTCCACAGAACCTTTACCCACACAATCTTCGTTCCACTATTATTCTTTATACTTTATTTTCCGGCAAGAAAATTAAGAATTAGGCAAATAAGAAAACACAAAATAAAACTAAATGTAATCTTTCTCATGATTTCCTTTGGCAGTTTTGTTCATCTTGTTTTAGACGCAATATTAGCGGGAACTATATTTCCGATATACCCAATTTTAACATTTTCCATCGCCTTTAACTTTGTAAACTTGTTGCCAAATCCATTGAACACACTTTTTATCCCTTCTCTTGAGGCAGTCCTCTTATTCTTCTGGCTTGCTTATTTAGAATGGAAGCACAAAGTGAGTGATTTTATCTGACAGGGAAATATACTTAATTAGTTTTTGTTACAACATCAAAATTGCTTAATTCCTTGCCCACACCTCCAAACCTAAAAAATTATTTGATAATATTATCTAGAACCATATCACTTGAAGCTATTATTTGTTGTATCCTTCTGATAAAATAGGCTAACTAATTTTTAGATAACTCATTACAGATTTATACGCAAATCTTTTTAACCTCCACTTCCTCCAAAAAGACATGACAACCCTCATCGAGTTAGACGCTGTAAAAAAATATTATGAAATGGGAGATAACATAGTGAAAGCTGTTGATGGAATTTCTCTGAAAGTTGAAAAAGGAGATTTTGTCGCAATTATGGGACCTTCTGGTTCTGGGAAAAGTACAGCAATGAATCTAGTTGGAAGTTTAGACTTAGCAACCCATGGAGATATTTATCTTGACAACAAAGACATTGAACATCTTGAAGAATCAGAGCTAGCCCAGATACGAGGTAAGAAAATCGGCTTTATTTTTCAAACATTCAACTTAATTCCCAACTTAACTGCAAAGGAGAATGTAATACTTCCAATGTTATTTCAGAATATTGATCGCGAGGAGCGTGAAGAAAGAGCAGAAAAATTATTGGAGATGGTTGATTTAGAAGATAGAATGGACCATTACCCAAATCAACTCTCTGGAGGCCAACAACAAAGAGTTGCTATTGCACGAGCACTATCCAACGAACCAGAAGTAATACTAGCAGACGAGCCAACAGGAAACCTAGACACAAAAACCGGCGAAATAGTCATGCAGTTTTTAGATAAATGCAATAAAAGAGGAGAAACAGTAATTATGGTGACCCACGACCCAGATGTCGCCATGAAGCATGCAAAAAAGATTTATTGGCTACGGGATGGCAAGGTAGAAAAGGTCACCAAGAAAATCAAGGGAAAGTGGACGAAGGTTAGGAAATAAAGACATTAAGTAAATAACCCACTACTCTAACAATTTGCATTCTCAATACATAAAATTCAGAAATAAAAAATCAGATGGTTGTTTAGTCCTACAGCAGGTATAAAAAGATACTTCTTCATATAGTTAAATGGAAAAATATAATAAGATTATTAGAAATTTTATAGAAAATGTTTGGAACAATAAGAAGGTAGAACTAATTCCAGAATATATCTCTAAGAAATATGTTGCTCATACTTTAGGCAAGGGAGGAGAACTCAGAGGCATAGAGAGTGTGAAAACAAATATTCTAAATTGTCATTCAAAATATAAGAATTTTAAAATAAAAATAATAGAAATGATTGGAGAATGAAACTTGGTTTCAAGTTGGATTGTTCTTAAAAACGGAAACAAAAATTTAAATGAAATGGTGATTCATAAGATAAGTAGCGATAAAATTAATGAGGCGTGTCAATTGGTGGAGATTGGTTAGAGTAAACAACCTAGCGATTATTCACACCCTTCTAGAACATATTTAACCACTCTTTCTCAATGAATATAAGCAAAAAACCTTTTAAACATCTCACCACATCAATTTCTACAATGAAAAAAACAACCCCAATACTCCTACTCCTTCTCTTCTCCCTCAGTCTTACATCAGCAGTAATTCTCAACTCAGTTGACGTTTCCCCTCTAGCTCCTGGGCAGGAAGGCACGATAAGAATCGAGGTAGAAAACATCCTAAGCGACGACGCAGAAGAAGTTTCTTTGATATTAAATTTCCAAAACCTTCCGTTCATCCCAATCGGCACTTCAGAACAGTCAATAGACAAAATTGAAGAAGATGACGAAGAAGATTTTGTGTTCAGAATCAAAGCCTCTACAAACATAGAGCCAGGAGATTACGAAATTCCCTACACAATTAGTTATGCAATCAATTCTGACGAAAGAACCCGCTCTGGAACAATCGGTGTCAAAGTCGTAGCAAACCCTGATTTGGTCTTTGCAGTAAGCACAGACAACCCTGTTCAAAACAGACAGGGGGGAATAACATTAAAAATAATCAACAAAGGATTCTTCGACGCAAGATTTGTCTCAGTAAGAATTTTACCAGAAGATTTTACATTGCTTTCAGATAATGAAGAATACATAGGCGAAGTTGAATCAGACGATTTTGAAACAGCTTCTTTCGATGTCATCTTCAAAAAACTCAATTCAAACCTTAAAACAATTGTAGAATACAGAGATTTTAACAATGAGAAAGTAATAGAAACTATAAATCTTCCTTTCCGCGTTTATTCAGAAGAAAAAGCAATCGAACTCGGCCTAATTCAAAAGAGCAACACAACTACATACATCATCACAGCAATCGTCATAATCATCTTGATAATAATCTGGCGTTCTTGGAGAAAACGAAGAAGAGCGAAGAAGAGCCGGAGGAGAGAATGAAATGGCAGACAAAAAATCAAAATTAGTAATAAAAGGCCACAATGCAAACACACTTTATAGTGGAAATGGCACTCTTGAGCAATGGAAAGATAAACTGGGTGGAGACCCTAATGAGCAGACATACTATCTTTTTGCGGTAAGGAGACTCGGAGGAGCTACAGATGGTTTAGAAATAAAACAAAAAGCTATGCTTCGCATACCTGGAGGTTCCTACGACTCTCTTGGAGAATCACAAACCATCTTTCCTCTTGACAGAGAATCTCAAAGCCTTCTCTTAGAATTACTCAATGCTCCAGAACCAGAAGAACCCCAAAGCGAAAGGAGGTAACTCTCCAGGCAAAAACCTA
The DNA here is from genome assembly GCA_018817405.1 of Nanobdellota archaeon. Classification (GTDB taxonomy): domain Archaea; phylum Nanobdellota; class Nanobdellia; order Pacearchaeales; family GW2011-AR1; genus UBA73. The sequence continues at coordinate 54,604 of JAHITZ010000042.1, read as the reverse complement.
AAAGGCCTAATTGTTTCTGATTAACATGCTTACAGACTATCTCGCTCTGGCATTCAAGAATGTTCGAAAAAGAGGCATTCGTTCCTGGCTAACAATGCTCGGCGTCTTCATAGGCATTGCCGCAGTTGTCTCCCTAATCTCTTTAGGTCAAGGATTAGAAACCGCGATATCTGGACAGTTCGGAGCCCTCTCCACAGACACTTTAACAATCCAAGGGGCAGACACTGGTTTCTCTCCTCCTGGAAGCACTGCAGTTACACCAATGACCCAGCAAGATGTAGATATCATAGAAAAAGTTTCAGGAGTAAGAATGACTATCCCAAGATATCTTCGCGCTGGAAAAGTAACATACAATGATATTCTCGGTTTTTCTTATGTCGCAAGCGGTCCTCACAACAATGAAATGCTCGAAGAACTTTACAAATCTGTTAATATGAAAGCAGCCCAGGGAAAACTTGTAAAAGCCACAGACAGAGGAAAAATCGCAATAGGAGATGATTTTGTTAAGAACGATGCTTACGGAAAAAAAATAAAGCTCGGTTCTCGGATTGACGTCCAAGGAAAAGATTTCGAAGTAATAGGAATTCTAGAACGCTCCAGCACATTCATGCTTAATGGAGCAATATTAATGCTAGACGACGACATGAAAGATATCTTTGAAATCCAGAATGATAAAATAGATTTCATAATTGTTAAAGTTGAAGATGACGCAGACATAGAAGAAGTTGCAAATGAAATAGAAAGAAAACTTAGAAAAGATCGTGACCAAAAACTTGGTGAAGAAGACTTCGAAGTCCAGACACCTAGTCAAAGCGTTGAAACAGTTGGCACGATTGTAAGCGTAATAAACATCGTCGTCACAGGCATAGCACTCATAGCACTTCTTGTTGGAGGAATTGGGATTGCAAATACAATGTTTACTTCTGTTCTAGAAAGAACAAGAGAAATAGGAGTAATGAAAGCAATTGGCGCCCAAAACAAAGATATTCTAGCAGTTTTCATAATTGAAGCAGGTCTTCTCGGCCTTATTGGCGGAATAGTCGGAGCGCTCATAGGCCTTGCCATGGCCCTCGGCGTCGCAGGCGCAGCAAACTCAGCTCTCGGGGAATCCCTATTCCAGGTCGCCCCTTCAATTCCACTTCTAGTCGGTTCCCTATCATTCTCATTATTAATCGGCGTTCTCTCAGGAATCGTCCCCGCCTACCAAGCTTCCAAACTAAATCCAGTGGATGCTTTAAGAAAATGATTGATATAAAAAAATTCAGAAACGATTTAGTAACAACAAGAGAAGTTCCTCAAGAAAGGACTACTGAGATTCCAATAGAACATGCAAGAACAGAAAGAAATTTTGATCGGGTTCGTGCCCTTTACGGTCCCTTCGCATTATCTGTAATGGCAAGTAATTATATTATAGATTCTCATGAAATATTTGCTGATTTTGCAAGAGCAGCAGGCGTGTTCATTGTGGGCTCATTTTTAGTAGGATGTTTCAAACTACTTGAAAATAGAAGATATAGAGAAAGAGTAAGAGAGGTTGCAGAAATACAAATTTCTGCTATTGGTAACAATAAGCCTCCCATTTATGATCCTAAATACACGCTGGAGAATCTCTAAATGATATCCGACTACCTAAACATAGCATTCAAGAACATTAGGAAAAGAAAACTAAGGTCTTTCCTGACTCTAGTCGGAATTTTAATCTCCATCGCAACAATTTTCGTTTTAGTTTCTTTATCTCTTGGTTTACAAGCAACAATCAAAGAGCAATTTGAAACCATGGGGTCAGATAAATTCTTCATACAACCCCGAGGACAATTCGGCCCACCCGGAGCAGCAACAGCAGCCACTCTAACAGAAGAGGACATAGAAGTTGTTGAAAAAGTCTCAGGCGTTGAAGAAGTAACTTACTACATAATGGGAAACGCGAAAATAGAATTCAAAGACACAATAAAATTCAAAATGATGATAGGAGTAGAACCAGACGGAATGGACATTGCCTTTGGTTCTTACGGTTTAGATGAAGGCCGTTTCTTAAAAAACTCAGACGCTGGCAAAAACAAAATCATGGTTGGAGCGCAATACAAATACAATGACTATATGGGCAAACCAATGGGCTTAGGCGACAAAATGCTTGTCAACGACGTAGAGTTTGAACTAGTGGGGATTGTAGAACCAATCGGCTCTCCTCCCGATGACCAACAAATTTACATGGCAAACGAAGACTTTAGAGAACTATTTAACATCCCTGAAAGAGTAGATTATATTGTAGTCCAAGTTTCAGACCAAAATGAACTAAACAACGTTGCAGACCGCGTTGAAAAAAAACTAATGCGAGCCCGTGACGTAGATGAAGACACATTAGACTTTACAATCCTCACACCAGAAGAACTTTTAGCAATTTTTGGAACAGTTCTTAGCATTGTAACTTTCTTTTTATTCGGAATTGCATCAATCTCCCTAATCGTCGGAGGAGTAAATATTGCAAATGCAATGTTCACTTCTGTCTTAGAAAGAACAAAAGAAATCGGAGTAATGAAAGCCATCGGAGCGCAAAACAAAGACATCTTAACAATCTTCTTAATCGAAGCAGGTCTTCTCGGTCTTGTTGGAGGAATATTAGGAGTTGCCGCCGGAATGGGAATAGCAAAAGCAATAGAATACGTCGCAGTTAACCAACTTGCAGCAGGAGGATTATTAAAAGTTATATTTCCTTACTATTTAATCTTCGCCTGCTTGGCATTCGCATTTCTTGTAGGCTCTGTTTCAGGATTGTGGCCTGCATGGAGAGCAACAAAAATCAAGCCTGTTGATGCGTTACGTTACGAATAAGCCGGGAAGAAACTAGGCGAGGAAGATGCGTTGAGGTATGAATAAAAATGTTTTAATACTTGCAACTCTTGTTACAAATATGAATATAACAAAAGAGGCATATATTAAAGCTGTTGAAGTCCTGGATAAATGTTCATATCCTGAAGGTTTTCACGCAGCCTACCCTGGCTACGACGCTGTTTGGGCAAGAGACAGCGTAATCACTTCCCTCGGAGCAAGTTTAGCCAGAACAAAATTCAAGCATGAATTCAAAAACTCTCTTTTAACTTTGGCAAACAATCAATCTGAAAAAGGACAAATTCCAAATGCAATTGATAAGTTCAGCAAAAGAAAACACCATGTAGATTTTATGTCAATCGATTCCTCAATGTGGTTTATCATCGGATGCTACGCCTACAAAAAACGTTACAAAGACGAAGAATTATTCAATCGTCTAAAACCACACTTAGACAAAGCCGTAAACTGGACTTACTACAGAGATTGGGCTGAAGACGAATTGTTAGAACAATTGCCGACGACAGATTGGCAAGACGCTTTCCCACATAGATACGGTCACACAATAAACAGCCAAGCTCTTTACTACAAAGTCCTTATATTAATCGGAAAAAAAGACAGAGCGCAAAGCATCAAAAGCAAAGTCAACGACAAATACGGAAGAGGCCTCTGGACAGGAACGTTTTATCTTCCCTGGCGCTGGAAAGACCACGGAAAATACACAGAAAAAGGCGAATGGTTTGATTCCTTAGGAAATATCTTAGCAATTCTTTTCGATCTCGCAGACAAACACCAAGCAGAAAAAATATTATCACATATAAAAAGAAAAAAAATAGACAAGCCCTACCCAGTAAAAGCGATATATCCCCCAATAAAAAGAGGAAGTAAAGACTGGCAGGATTATTTCTTAGATTGCGAAGCAGGAACTCCTTTCCATTACCTCAACGCAGGAATCTGGCCCTATGTCGGAGGATTTTATATTTTAGCGTTAATAAAATACAAAAAGTTTGAAGAAGCAAGAAAACAATTAAGAAAATTAGCAGAGGCAAACATGAAACTAAAAGGAAACTTCAGCGAATGGCTTCATGGAAAAACAGGAAAACCGAGCGTTGGCGGCGGCCAAGCCTGGAACGCAGGTATGTATCTTGCGGCTTATGAAAGTTTGAAGAAGAAGAAAGTTTTGATTTAAACTTTCAAACCAGGAACACAATACTCCTCTTGTGATATCTTCTCAAGATGTTTAGCGAATTGAATAATTGCCGTAGGTTCTTGCTTCAAAACATACTTCTTAATTAAATTAGAAATGTGCTTTGCAGAAACAATATAATTAAAATTATTGAAAGCGTGCTTTGCAGCGTTCTTTCCCATCTTTTCTCTCAATTTATTATCCTTCATCAACATCAGCAAATAATCTGCTAATTGATTAACATTCGCCCGGTAAGCAAAAGTCTTTGGCTCTGGAAATTTAACCTTATGTCTTTTCTCAAAACCCATTTTTGGATAAACCCATTCGCTGTTTAACTTTACTTCATAATTCACATCAGCTAAAAATCCTGTCTTTCCATGCGAGACAGTATCTTGCGGCCCCCCGGTATTTATCGAAACAACCGGCTTGCCGCAAGCTTGAGCTTCTAACTGAATCATTCCGAAACCCTCTAATCGCGAAGGTGCAGCATAAATGTCACAAGCATTCAACAACAAACCCATCTTTTCTGGAGAAAGTTTCTTCTTGCTATAAACAACTTTGTCTTCAAAACCAAATATTGTTATTAATTCTCTTTCCATCTTCCACCAAATTCTCGCAGACGGACTCGGCCAAATCTTGCAAACATATTTCCATTTTGGAATTTTATCTTTAATCTTGTTCAACGCTTTCAAAATTTCCTGTGCTCCCTTGCTTGTAACATCTCCGCCAGCAGTAAGAATCATGATTTCGTCATCGTTTATTCTAAGCTCTTTCCTAACTTTCTTAACTTCTTTGTCGTTCTTGTCTCTTGGGTAAAATATCTCGTGATCATACCCAATCGGAGCAACCTTGATGTTATCTCCTTTCACGCCATCTCTTATATATGTCGCTTTCACCCAATTACTCGTCGCTAAAATCAAAGGCAACTTATTTAATTCATCCTGATAATTCGCAACCCATCCATCTGCATTGACCCAAGGAACAGGCTTCATCCCATGCTTCAACGGATGCTGAACAAGATTAGGCACATCACCCCAATAACCAATCCCAAAAACAACATCAGGCTTAAATTTATTATAAGACAATTCTTTCTTTTCATTATCTTCCTTGTTAATCGGAACAGATTCATCTCCAATTTCTTTTAAACCTCTCATCAAATAATGCCCTTGCAGACTCTGCCCGTCGTACTCAACAGGATACGGATATAATACAATTGATTTCATTTCTCCTCTTTTTTTAAGTCAAAAGCTTCTCTACTTGCACAACTCAAAGCTTCAAAGCTCTCTGACCCAAAATCATAAGTAGAAACTACTATTTCAATCTTTCTCTGCAGCGTTTCATCATCCAAAAAAACTCTCCAGTCTGGATTTGGATTTGAAATTGGAATTTTCAATCCAGAATCTTTCCACTCAACACTTCCAGGGAGATAAGAAAAAAAGTAAACTTTCTCCCCAATTAATTCATTTTTAAAAATTAAATGCAAAACAGCTTCGTGGATTTCTTTATGTCTTAAGTGCCCATACTCTCCATTCTTTCCATGCGTGAAGATATACTCAAACTTTTTCTTTGGAAGATTATCTTTAATCTTCTTAGCAACTTTCTCAACATTTAATGGTTCCAGCTTCTCATCATCCAAGTCAGAGATAATTCCTTTCACTCCATACAACTCACAAACTTTTCTAAACTTTGGAGCTCTGTCTTTGTCATTTTTCCTAGACAAACACAAAATTGTCCATTCCCAGTCTGGATTTTTCAAAATAATCCCGCCCATCCAAATTGTTTCATCGTCAGGATGTGCAACAATACAAATAGCTTCAATCTTTTTTTTCATTTCAAATTTTTTCCAGCTTGTTTGTCTAAAACAAACAAAACATTTTTCCGTCTTTGCAATGCACTTGCCGGAATCTTCTTAGACATCTTGTCCAAAGCGGAACTAATTGTTTCAGATTTACTCTTTCCAAATCCAACTAGTAAAATTTTATTTGCTCTAAGAATTGTTCCAATACCAATTGTTAATGCAAATTCAGGAAATTTTCCTTTATCTTTTAAAGTCGCCCTCTCCAGTTTAATTTTTCTGGTATTACTTCTAAACCCAGAACCAGGTTCATTAAAACCAATATGTCCATTTCTTCCAATTCCTAAAATTTGCAAATCCAATCTTCCAATATCCTTTTCATATCTTTTACATTCTAAATTCAAATTTCTTGCTTTCCCGTCGAGCAAATTAATATTGCTTCTTGAAACATTAACCTTGCTAAAAAAATTCTTTTCCAGATAATTCCTCATTTTATTAGTTCCAACATACTCATCCAGACTAAAAATCTTAACTTTAGAAAAATTAACCTTCTTTTTTTTATACAATTTTACTAATTCCCTATAAACAGGAATCATTGTCTTTCCTGTCGCAAGCCCCAACCTCAACCCAGACTTCTTCCTAATCTCTTTAGTAATCAGCCCAGCAACTTCTTCCGCTACTTCTTTCTCTTTAGCAAAAACTAAAACTTCAATCCCTCTTTTCTTAGTCTTTTTCATCTTTCTAAAAATAGGATTTAGTTTATATAATTTTATATCTAAATGTTTTTAACTTCAATTTAATAAATACTTCTCTATGAATAGTGATAATCTTCCAATAGCTTTGTTCATGTCATCTTATCCTCCTAGGCAGTGCGGCATAGCCACATTCACGAGAGACTTGACAAACGCAATAGACACGTCTCAAAAATTCCAAACAAAAATTCTCGCTCTCAACGACCCTTCAAATACATATGAATATTCAGACAAAGTCCTCTACAAATTAAAGGCGTACGATTATGATCAATACATAAAGATTGCAAATCATATCAACAGCAACGAATCAGTAAAAGCCGTCTGCATCCAGCACGAGTTCGGACTTTTCTGCGGAGAACAATCCTGCCATCCTCTTCCTTTTCTAGATCACTTGAAAAAACCAGCAATCATAACTTTTCACTCTGTCTTCCCAACTCCACACGATGAAATTAAAAAATTAGTAATAGCAATATCAAAGCGAGTCAAGAACATTGTTGTCATGACAGACAAAGCTGTTGAAATTCTTCGCCAAGAATATCAAGTTGAAACTCCAATCTCAATAATCCACCACGGAATTCCAGAGGTGAATTTTGAATCACAATTTTCATACAAAAACAAACTAAACCTTTCAGACAAATTAGTTTTGTCTTCATTCGGAATGGTCGGCCCCGGGAAAGGATACGAATATGTTATCGACTCTCTTCCAGAAGTTGTAAGGAGATTTCCAAATGCCCTGTACTTAATTGTCGGAGCAACACATCCAGGAGTTATGGAAGAAGAAGGTGAAACTTATAGAGATTCATTAATTAAAAAAATAAAAAATTTAGGTTTAGAAAACAACGTCGCTTTTCACAACAAATATGTCCCAACTGAAAAAATAATAAATTATCTAAAGGCTTCAGATATTTACATGTCCACATCACAAAACCCAGAGCAAATAACTTCAGGAACCTTGGTTTATGCGATGGGTTGCGGTCGTGCAGTCATATCAACACCATTCCCACACGCAATGGATATTATCAAAGAAAAAAACGGATTAATCGTCGATTACGATAAACCAGAGGAATTTACAGAAGCAATAATTTCCATGCTGTCAAACTCTGAACAAAGAAGATTTCTTGAAATGAACAACTATGAATTCACAAGACAAATGACCTGGAAAAACGTCGGCATAAAATACAGCAAAGTTTTTGAAGAATTAATAAATTGATGATTCTGTTTTCTCCGAGAGGTCAATTGCTCGAATGATAAACAACAAAAGATATATCGGGGATTTATGGCCAACTTCAATATGTTGTGGGGTATTTCAAAGAAAAACAATAATTACTTCCTTCTCCTCTCCCTCTCCTTCAACTTCTTCCTCTTCCATCTTTTCCTAAACCACAAAACCACCCATAAAACCACAAAAACCCAGAACAAATAAAAGTACGCGGATTTAGGCTTAATCTCCTCCGCCTTCCTGTCTGTGAAGTAAGAAGAGTCATAAACAACCCTCTTTGTCAGCATTCTTCGTTCGTCAATTTTATTAGTATAGATTATGCTTACCTCTATCTCTCCATTCTGAGGTATTGCTTCAAATTTCGCAGTTGTGTCCTCATTTGAATCCAGGTCTCCTATGATATTTCTGTTGCTTCCCTTGACCGCTATGTTGTCTTGCTTGGGGATTTCCAAAGTTAAAGCCTCAACGTCATTCTCGCCAACATTAAGTATCTCAAAAGTTATGGTGTTCGTGCTGGTTTCATACTCTTTTATAGAAATCTCAAAATCCACATCAGCAGTTTCAATATTTATATCGAATTGTTCTATTTTAGATAAACTTTTAGTCCTCCCTTGGTCATGATAAACTACAACATCAACAGGGTTGTTTCCGTCAAGTGCATTTTCATGTATCCTTAATTCATAAGGTATAAGCCAAAAAGACCTAAAGTTTCTTATATGAGTCCCACTGCCTATATCAACACGCGCTGGTTCTCCTTCGTCCAAAGAAAAAGGAAAATTTTCTACTATCTCAAAACCAACTTCTCCACACTCAGGGTTATCAACACCATTCATCTGAAACACAACCTTAACATATCCTCCTGGAACAGCAGGATAAGGATCTTGATTGACCACCGAAATATTTAAACCGCATTGCTTAGCACTTGCAAAACCAACATTAAAAAACAAAACAAACACCAGTACCACAAGACCAATAACACTCTTTTTCATATCCCTACAAGAAAAACCTTTTTTTTAAACTTTCTCATTTTTAAAAACAAGCGAACAATGTAAATCAAACGCTCTAACCAAACATTACAACAATCATTTCCAGACATAATTAATCAGATAACACACAATTTCTTCGCAGCTTTAACAATAGCCTTCTTATCAACCCCATATTTCTCTAACAACTCCTTGCTTTTGCCAGAATGTGGAATTTCCCTAACAGCCAAATGTGAAATCTCAATTCCAGTATTTTCCAATTCCTCTGCAAGCATCTCACCGATTCCTCCCTCTTCATAATGGTCTTCAGAAACAACAACTTTTTTCCCATGCTTCTTCACAAAATCAATAAATTTCTTAGAATCAAAAGGCTTCACACAATACAAATCAACAACCGCGCTATTAATTCTCTTTTTCTTCAACGCTTCATGAGCTTGCAAACACTCATGCAGCGTGATTCCTGCACCAACCAAAACAACCTTGTCCTTCTTACCCTGTTTTAGAACTTTAAAGTCTCCAACCTTAAACTCTTCTTTTTCATTGTAAACAACAGGGGTCTTCCCACGAGTCGTTCTAATGTATTTCAAGCCTTTCGTCTTCGCTGCCAAATATACAATCTTCTCAGTAGAAATCCCGTCTGAAGGATACAAAACAATGCTCTCAGGCAGCGCTCTAAACATAGCTATGTCTTCCAAGCCCATTTGTGATGCTCCGTCTTCCCCAATCGAAACGCCAGCATGCGAACCGCAAATTGTAAAATCGCCAGAAGACAAAGCACTCATCTTTATTTGGTCATGCGCCCTAGAAAGAAAAGCAGCAAACGTCGAGCCAAAAACATTAAATCCTTTTTTACTGAGGCCAAGACAAATACTAACCATATCCTGTTCCGCAATAAACGCTTCGATAAACTGCCCAGGCCTTACTTTCCTAACCTCACCAGAGTGCGTTGAATTACTAACCTCTGCATCAACAACAATCACATTCGGATCTGACACAGCTAAATTAGCAAGCGCTTTCCCATAAGCCATCCTAGTTGAAACAAAGCCTCCAAGCTCATACTGACTGGTCTTAACCCTACTCTTTTTGTTTTTAGAAACCTCAATCTCCTTCGGACTCTCAATTTTAATTTTAGGCATCTTAACATTAGGGATTTCCTTCAACGCTTTTTTCAATTCTTCAGAATTCATAGCCTTCCCGTGCCAATCCTCTTTGTTCTCCATAAAACTCACGCCATTGCCCTTCTTAGTCTTCGCAATAATCGCAGTCGGCATCGCCACTTTCCGCGCCACACCAAACGCCCCAATCAATTGCCCAATATCATGCCCATCAACTGCAATCGCATGCCACTTAAACGTCTTAATCCCATCAACATATCTTTGTATATCATGCCCCACCATTGTCTCGCCGCTCTGCCCCAGCCTATTAGCATCAATAATAATACACAGGTTATTCAAATTATAATACGGCGCCAACTGCAAAGCCTCATACACGCTTCCTTCAGCCATCTCACTGTCCCCCATTAAAACATACGTCCGATATTTTCTGCCATGTAGTTTCGCAGCCAAAGCCATGCCAATCCCAATCGAAGCACCCTGCCCGAGCGACCCAGTCGCAACCTTCACCCACTTAAGTCCGCGATGGGGGTTTGAGTTCTGGGAACTCCTATTGTAGTTTTCTGAACTCCTAGAAGGTCTTTTTCTAAAAGAGCTTGTAGGCATCGGGTGCCCTTCCAAATTACTGGTCAACTTCCTCAGTTTTTTCAAATCATCCTTAATACATCCCGCCCTAAACAAAGAAGAATATAATATCGGAGCAGCGTGACCCTTGCTCAAAATAAACTCATCATTATCTAAATTGTTTGGATCCTTAGGATTATATTTCATCTCATGGAAAAACAGCGCAGCCATTATCTCAGCACACGAAAAACACGAACTCGGATGCCCCGAGCCAGCAGCCGTCGTCATTTCAGCTACGTCTCGTTTTAGAACATGCGCTACATTTATAAGTTGCTCTACTTCAGCCATATTACCTCTCTTTCATAAATAAGACAGTCAAAGAATTATAAAAACCTTGGGTTTTGGTGTTATCTCTTGAACAGGGAGACAATTTAAAATCTAGACAAAAATCAACCCCTTCTCTTTAGATTAATATTCCTCTTCCTATTCCGTCTCGACCTTCTCTTAGCCATCTTTATAGATTGTTTTTTTGCCTTTCCCATTCCCACTCCAATAATAAACTGCTTTTAAATTTATCTAATGGGAAATTAGATCTTCCTTCTCCGCAACAAATTAGCATTCCCCACAACAGTAATACTCGATGCAGCCATAGCAATCTCCGCAATCACCGGATGCAACAAACCCGCAACAGCCAACGGAATCGCAACTACATTATAAGCAAACACCCAGAACAAATTCTGCTTAATCTTCCCAAAAGTCGCACGCGACAAGTTAATCGCTTGCACAACACCCATCAAAGAACCTTTAGCTAAAACAATATCTCCTGCCTCAATTGCAATGTCTGTGCCCGTGCCCATCGCAATCCCAACATTAGCTTGCTTCAACGCAGGCGCATCATTAATTCCATCCCCCACAAACGCAACCATTCCACTCTTTTGCAATTCCTCAACTTTCTTAGCCTTATCCCCTGGCAGAACATTCGCAATGGTATATTTAATACCAACTTGCTTTGCAATTGCCAAAGCCGTTCTTTCATTATCCCCTGTGATCATCACCGTCTTATAACCAGAATCATTCAATTTCTTAACAGCCTCAAGAGAGTCCTCTTTAACAGCATCAGCAACAGCAATCGCACCGATCACCTTTCCATTTTCAGAAACAATTATGGTTGTTTTACCATCCTCCTCAAACTCTCCTATCTTCGCCTCAATACCCTTAACTAAAATCTTCTGTTCCTTCATCAATGTCTGATTACCAATAACTATTTTTTTCTTACCAATTTCTCCCTGTAACCCGCGACCACGTAAAATCTTAAACTTCTTTACTTCTTTCAGTTTCTTCCCATCAACAAATGAAACAATCGCCCGCGCAATTGGATGTTCAGACAACTTCTCCAAACTCGCCGCAGTTTCCAACAAATAATCCTTCTTAATTTTCCCAACAGTATAAACATCCACAACCTCTGGTTTTCCTTTTGTTATCGTGCCTGTTTTGTCAAACACAATTGTCTTAACTTCCTTCATAGTCTGAATCGCTTCACCTTTCCTAATCAATATCCCTCGTTTAGCGCCCATGCCAGAACCAACCATCAGCGCAATCGGCGTTGCCAATCCCAATGAACACGGACACGCAATAACCAAAACTGCAATCGCAACCCCAATCGACCTACTAACATCCTGCGTAAATATCATCCAATTAACAAACGTCAAAACAGCCAGCATCAAAATTATCGGAACAAAAACACTCGTAATCTTATCAGCCACTTTCTGAATCGGAACCTTTGTCCCTTGAGCCTCCTCAACTAACTTGATAATATTCGCCAAAAACGTATCTTTTCCAACTTTTGTCGCCTTAATATACAAAACACCATCCTGATTAACAGTCGCTCCAATCACATTGCCCCCCTTGGTTTTATCAACAGGCAGACTCTCTCCAGTAACCATGCTCTCATCCACTGAACTCTCCTCCCTAACAACAACTCCATCAGTCGGAATTTTCTCCCCAGGTTTCACAATCATAACATCCCCAACCTTCACATCAGAAATAGGAATCTCAATCTCCTCTTTTCCACGCAAAACTCGCGCCTTCTTCGCCCCCAATTCCAAAAGCTTTCTGATCTCACTTGAGGCCCTGCCCCGCGCTCGCGATTCAATATATTTCCCTGTAACAAAAATAGACATAATCATTGAACTAACTCCAGAATAATCCTGTGTCAAACCAAAGAAATGCAAAAACCCTGTAATATATGCAATTACAGTTCCCAAAGCAATCAACGAATCCATGTTAAAGTAAAACGTCACAAGCCCACGCATTCCTGCCTTAATAGTTTGCCAGCCAAAAATAAAAATGACTGGAAACGCAAGAACAAGCAAAACAATCGGCATCCATTTCATTGGAACCAAAGACAAGCCAAAAACCATTCCAGAATACATAATCAACATAATCGGCACAGTCAAAACCCACGAACCAATCAACTTTCTCTTCCAACTCGCTATTTCTCTCTCTTCAATAGATTTTTCCTCAGCCATTTTATTCCACCCGTACTTCAACAACTTTAAACCCCGCTCTAGAAACCGCATTTTTCATTTCCTCTTCGCTAGTAGAATCATCAGCCTCAACAAAACCCTTATGAGTCATCACACTCACAGTTACTTCCTTAACGCCTTTAACTTTCTTCAAACTTTTCTCAACATTCGAAGCACAAGAAGCACAATGCATCCCTTCAATTGTCAGCTTTAGTTTTTTCATTTCTTACCTCCCAAATTATCAACAACTCTCTTTAATTTCTCACTAACTTCTTTAGCAACGCATTGGAGCTTTTCATTTTTAACCATTGACATAGCCTCCATTGGATTCACCGCTGAAACAATTGTCTCTCCGTTTTGAGAATAAACAATCACGTTGCACGGCAGCAATAATCCGATATTCTTTTCTGATTCTAAAGCCTTATGAGCAAGGGGAGGATTGCAAGCCCCCAGGATTAGATAATTGTCGTAGTCGACATCCAACTTCTTCTTCAGGGTTTCTTTCACATTTATCTCAGTCAAAACACCAAATCCCTCTTTCTTCAACGCAGCCTTCACATTTTCAACTGCCTCTGTAAATTCCAAGTCAACTTTCCTGCTAAATCCGTATCCCATTACTTCTTACCTCTCTGAATTTTTTTAACAAGCCAAACAATAAACAAAACCAATGCAACAATTATCAAAATTTGAATTATCCAACCAAAAAAACCTATTCCAGACATCCCTCCATAAAACCAGGACATCATGCCGCAGCCATAATCTCCATCACCTACATCAGCAGAAACCAGACCCATTAAACTAATCAGAACAAATACCATTGCTAATGGCTTTCCAAACTTTATCTTGTCATACTTAACTCTGCACTGTCTAGAACAAAAATCTCTGCTCTTATCTTCCAATACCATGCCACACATCTTGCATCCTTTCCCAACTCCAGAATACACTTTTTCATAACATATTGGACATTTCTTCTCTTTCATTTTTCCTCCTTGCTTTTTTGAGACCTTAAAATATGAATGCAATTTCCCGCCATATGCTTTTCAATTATTTCCATTAAGGGTTTGATGGTCTTCCCATTCAATGCGTAGTATCTATATTTTCCTTCTGTCTCTAGGGTAATAAAACCACACTCTCGCAGCCTTGCCAGATTATGGCTAACAGCAGTTTGATCCATTCCAAATTCTTCGACAATCTCTGAAACATTCTTCTTTCCTTTCCTTAAAAGATTAATAATTTTCAGCCTTGGCTCGCTTACTAACGTGCCAAAAAATATTTTGTACGCCGCGTAAAGTTCTTCGTTTGTGTAACCTTCGCTATGGCATGATTTTAATATGCTTTTGTTTATCATATGATAATAGGATACATATGTGCTATTTAAACCTTTTGCTATTCAAACCTATATTTACCTTTCGCTATATCAGAACTCTTGATAACTAAGTTATCCCCAACAATCTTACTTGGTAAATAACCTGGCCAACATCCCCCGCCTGCTTTATTCTCAGTTCCCAACCCAGTTATAGGATACTTATTCCCACAATTATTGCAAATCATCATATTCCCTTCCTGTCTATAGCCCTTGCGCGAACCATAGCAAACGTCGCACGCATCAAAAGCAGTCTTAATTGTTCCATCGCTTGACTTAACAACAAAGTACCTAACTCTTGTCCCCTCAATGTCAGACTCGTACCACTTCGCTTCTGCTGATATTTCTGACAGCGGAATACTTAATTCATTAGCAGAAGCAGTGCCAACCACATTTCCTGTAATCGCACCCCTTCCAAATATGAAAAATCCTAAAACAATCAAAACCAATACTCCCCAAAAATATGTTTTCTTCACTTTCATCTTAACCTCCGCAACCTCCGCCGCATCCACCACCGCAGCTACTGCCACCCCCACAAGTTGGACTTCCACAAGAGCCTCCGCTAGAACCAGCTGCAAGTGGCTGCACCTGCTTCACGCCGCCATCTCCAACCCCACCAGAACTCTCGCCAAGAGTTGTAGGTTCTCTCGTAACAGTGGCCGGATATTCCTCAAAAACCTCCAGAGCCAAAATATCCTCTTTCGAAGTCAAGTCAGGATCAAACAAAACTTCCAAATCATTAGGGAAATTAAACCTCACATCTTCAACACCTTGAATAGTTTTTAACTCACTTGTTATTAATGGCGCATGACCCGGGCACGGAATATCAACACTCAGTTCCATCAAAGGCAAACCACCATAATCTAAATTAGCAATAGCATTTCCAGTCGCACCAACATTTGCTAACATCGGAAAAATCACCAAAAACAAAACAAGATTTATTCCTATAGTAGAACCATACATTCCAAATAGATAACTCTTCTTTTTCTTTATACCTTCTTTGTTTAACAGCTTATGTTTCTTCAAATATATCACAGAAGAAAGTGTAGCAAAACCAATAGATACTCCCATTAGTGCATGAAAGAAATATCTATTCATCAAAATAGGTTTGAAAAACTGCATTAAAACTGTAACACCTAAAACACTTCCTATAATAAATGCAATGCACCCAATATGGGGAATCAAACCATAAATAAGTCCTTGCTTGATATTGCCTTCCTTATCTTTCTTCGGTTGGCAACACGCCGGCAAGTCTTCGGTTTTTTTGTTTGTCATGCCATTTCCAGAAACCTATTTTATTTAAGCGCTTTTGTGAAACTAGTTTCACACCGTGAAAACAATAACTTCTTAAACTAATTCACCTAAAAATAAAAATGGAAAACAAGAAAGTTGGCTACTTGCTCCTAGGGATATCAATAATCATAATCTTCATTATCTTTCTATTTAACAACGCGATGAAAGAAATAGTCATAGGCCAATGCGGCCCAGTCCACGGACCAACCTGCGAGATGAACAAAACAATAGAGCAACAAACGTATCTCTCTCTAGGGATAGTCGCAGTCCTAATCATAATTGCAGGAATTCTAATCTCTTCGAAACCAAAAGAAAGAATAATCCTGCGCAAAGTGCATCCCAAAAAAAAGAAAATAGATATCTCTAGTCTAAAGCCAGAAGAAAAACAAGTTTTCAAATTAATTCAAGAAACAAAAGCAATCTTCCAATCAGACCTCATAGACAAACTCGGTTTCGGTAAGGCAAAGATGACCAGAGTCATAGACCGCTTAGAAGGCCAAGGCCTCGTAGAAAGAAAACGCCGTGGAATGACAAACATCGTAGTTTTGAAAGAAGATTAATCTCTCTTAATCTTCTCAACCTCTTTCATCATTTCCCTGAATTGCTCTGCATGTATGTGCAATTGCGCAGTCAATTGCAACTTCGCTTCCTGAAACTTCTTCACTTGTTCTTTAATCACTTTTCTCGCCTCTTCAGGAGTTTTCCTAACTAAAACTCCAGCACCAACTTCAACAAATAACTTTTCATTTTCTTTCCTTTCTACTTTCATATGTACACCACGCCCAATATTAGTAAGAACCTCTTCTTCTTTCTCTTTTTCCAAAACCCCCAAGCTTCCACTAAACTGCTCAAGTTCTTTAATCTGCTCATTAACAAAATCAAGTTGTTTCTCAATTTCCTCGGATTGCTGTCTAAGCATGATTGCTCTTTGCAATAGCTCTTGGTTTTCTTGCAAGTTTTCCATCAGAGAAACAGAAAATAGAGGGTTTTAAGCTTTTGGATATATACTCCACACCTCGAGAGTTTCCATAAAAACTTCCTTAGAGGCAACAATCGAGGCCTTAGAGTTTATGAAACGTAACGAGCTTGTTAAGGAAAGACAAGGCAAGAAAACGAATAAAGTTGAGAGATTGTTTAGCCTGGCTAAATAAGAAAAATTAGAATAGATCCTTAATTGCTCCCCCCTGGATTTGACTAAGCTCTAAGTTATATCTTTCTTTCCTGAGCCTCTCAAGTTCTTCCTCTTGGCCTTTCATAGAAGGAATGAGTTGTGCGAGGTGCGATGCATACTCAATACGGCGATTATCTATTCTTAAACTCGCGTCTCTTTTGTCCGCATCTGCTTGATACTCTTTAACCCTTGAAGTTACTGCTTCTAAGGGATTTTCAACTAGTGTAAGAGGTTCAATTTCTTGAAGAAAAATATAAAATTCCTTCAACCTCTCTATTCCTAGCGTTCTCTTTGGGATAAGGGGTTTACGACTCTCAAAATAAGGATTATCTATTTCAAAACATTTACGATCCAACCAACCACCCAACCCCTTAAGGGCACTGAGAGTTTCATACTCTGCTGTTTTTTGCTTATGTTCATCAATAAACTTTTGATCGCGAAGAATACATTCTTGCATATCCTTTAAATTTCCACAAACATACCGGCGTATAGCTGTCAGGACTCTCCCTTCAGAAAGATCATCACCATGTAATGCGTTTTGACCATTCTCACAATCAGAACAAGCCATTGTTTTTTCAAAATTTTCAACGAGCCTTTCTCTAGCAGTATATTTGTTTGTCCCATTTTTATTCCTTCTATTAAGTATGCCTTCCGCAACCCTTTGTTTGAAATTACTAAAAGGGGTAATAAGAATCCAAGGAAAGGGATTTGGGTCTGTGTCGTGAATACTCAAAGATAATCTATAGAAAAATCTCGTTATCGGATTCATCCTAGCCAACTTATTCTCTATTTGTTGATCTTTTTCTTTAAAGCTATCCATTAGCTCGTGATTTTCATCATTAGCTTCTTTTATTGTCCTCTCTAATTCTGAATCTAGAAGCCCATCAAACTCTTTACGAATGCCTTCTAAACTAATTTCTATCATTTTACTTAGACCCTCCGCGATATTTTTCCGATATTTGAAAATCATCCATTTCGTAAATATGCGCACCACTCTGGAATATGCCTTCCTTGAAAAAAGCAACTTTATCTAACACAAAATTTCCAGATCTATAAAAGTGGGAACTTTTGTTAGACATCCCTAGATAATACAATCTAGGAATATCAAGGCTACGCCCTACAAAACCTGCAAGACAAAACCTTCTAAGATCTCCGCAGGATATCACAGTTTTTTTGTTAGGTTTAAAGGAAATTTTGACTAGATCTCCGTCTTCAACTTTTTCCTCGAATCTTTCTGTCACATCTCTTCTGTTTTCTGTTTCATCTGTCATTTTGATATCCATTTATTTGTTTAGATTTCCTCTTTTGATGGATCTGGTATTTTTCCAACACTTTAAAGTCAACCATCTTGTGAACAATTAAAGGAGCAGATTTACGTCCTCCTCTAGAATATTCTCCTTCTTTCATAAATCGTTGTGGATTTGAACCTCTTCCAACTGTGTCTATTCTACAAAATTCTGATACCTCTCTAGAATTCCCAAGATAATAAAAATGATCTCCAATTCCCCCACTATCTCTCCTATGTTTTACTACACCTACAAAATCGAAATCATCAATGTTAGGATATTCTCTTTTGGTTTCTTCGGTTCGCTCGAAATTGATTCTTACAGCATCTCCGTCAGATACCTCTGAGCTAAACCTTTTTACTACTTCGCTCCTTGTTGCGTCTGCTACAGCCCTCTCCCTTTCTAAGTACTCTGCGCGTGCGAGTAACTCTGCTTCATATCTGTTTTTTCCATAGAAAACAAACAAAATCTCCCTACATAAATTTTATACATTATATGTCAGGTTTTACAATTATTTTCTAAGAAGAAGAGGCATTAATCTAGATTCAGCTTTTTTCAAGTTTTCTTGAAATGTCTGCTTAGATACTCTAGCCACCTTAGCCAGTTTGTCCAAATTAGTTTTTTTTGGAAACTGGTAATATCCAGACTTATACGCTAGTTCAATAGCCCCCCTCTGCTTTTTTGGGAGATCTGGAAACAGTTGAAGAATATACACTTCTCCAAGACCCTTCTCTTCAAATCTCAATATTTCAAAATGAGTAACGTTCTTTGCCTTTTCCATGACCTTTATTAGATTTTCTAGAGGTTTTCTGCTCCAGGAGGCAACCTCCCAACCTTCGTAACCATCTGGAGTATTGTAACCTGGAGTGATGTAAAGGATTTTCGTATTATATATTGCTTCGTAAGATTCCTTGTCGGTTTCTTCCTTAGTTAGTGTAAAAATAATTTCTTTCGATACCTCCATTTCAATTACCCTTGGATTCTTTTTCAAGTCTTTCAAATATTTTTTAATATCTTTTTCATCACCTTTAGTAACATGCAAGGCAGAAGTATAAAGATTCTTCCCTTTCATTTCATGTCTCAACGGAAAAAATTCTATGGACAAGTTATATTTCTTTACCAGTGGAGCAAAAATACAATCTCTATGCCTCAACTTGAATTTTAAATACCACATACCTTACATATCAGGTTGAAGTTTATAATCTTTTCTAATCTTCCAAACCCACAACTCTTCCATAAAAACTTTCTCACTCGCGATAACTTTCTTAACAAAATTCTTCTCTTTCAAAACATTCCCAATCTCTCCCAAAGGCGTCAAAGACGAAACAACCAACAAGATAATTCCATCTTCTGACAAATAATCTCCAACATCTTTCAAAAACCTAACAATTATCTCATCCCCTTTCTTCCCCCCAGAAGTAGCCAACGCGCTCACCCTATCCTCCAGAGAATCATAAGGTAAATAAGGCGGATTAAAAATAATTAAATCAAATTTTCCAGAAGAAATATTAGAAAACAAATAAGATTGAATAGCATTAATCTCTTTCTTCTTACAATGTTCAACACTTTCAGGATTAACATCAACTGCAAGAACTTCCTTTGCTCCTGAATCCAAGGCAGCCCTTGCCTGAATTCCACTCCCAGTTCCAACATCCAACACGCGCTTTCCATTCGCCCGAACTTTAACTTCTTTCTCCAACAAATAAGAATCTTCAGCAGGTTCGTAGATCATTTTTTCCTAGCCAAATACTGAACAAAAATACTTTTCTTCTTCTCTTTTTCCTCAAAATCATGAAACTTCTTCTCAATAACAAAATCCCTGCTTAAAATCTCAACCATGTCTTTCTGATAAATCGGATAAAAATCTAGTTTGCTCCATACTTTGTTTTCTTTATCATAATAATGCAATACAACAACTGTGTCACTAATATACGCAGGAAAAACAATAATTCTTTTCTCAGAACCATGGTAATAAATTGTATAATCAAAAGTAAAATTTTCAAATATTTTTTCTTTTGGCAGGTTCATTAGCGATTTTATGTAATCATAATTTCTTGAGTCAATAAATAAATATCCTCCTTTCTTAATCAAGCCCGCAAACTTGCTAACAACAACTTGTTGCGCTTTTTTTGTGTATCCTCTTGTTCCACCACCAATATAAGTTAAGGAATTTCCTGTCAAAAACCCGAAATCAAAAATATGTGTATATCCTGGATCTGCGTTTGGCAAGTCTAGCCAATTAGCTTTATGAACTTCAACCTCTTGCTTTTTCTTATCAAATAGCTTAGTAGCTTGTTTAATAAAGTCCTCATCAACTTCATTTGCTTCTATACTCTTTAATAAATATTTCTTTTTCTCTAATTCTTCAATTATTCCGCTTAATTCAACACCCCCTCCGACACCGAAGTCAATAACGCTCCGCAAATTGCGTTCCATTATCAATTCAGTCAAAAAATCAATCTCTCCTTTTTTCGTTTCACCTTTAAACTGCGGATAGATCTCTTTCTCCCAACTCACAAACTTGTAATCTTCAAACTCCTCAATCGGATTGCTGATGTATGGTAATGTATTCACAAAGCCCATTGTCCAGTCAAGAATCTTATTTTTTTAAACCTGCTGTTAAGACAAACCTCACCATCACAAAAACAACAAACGGTAAAACAACAGCATAAATCAAAGCATCCCCTAAAATTCCTTCAATAGAATCAATTAGAAAATAGATCACAAAAAAGACAACGCTTAAACTTAATGTTCCTAAATAATTCTTCTTGACAAATTTCATAGATTTCTGCACACTCTCCAGAACATTCAAATCGTTAACAACAAGAAAAAAACTGGAAAATGTAAAGAAAATTAAAATCCCTACAAGACCTGCAAAGTAAATTAAGATAAAAATTAACAAAGCAGCATTGAGATTCAAACCAAAAGCTTTACCAATAAAAAACGCACCATAATGTGCAATACCCCAAATTAAAATTCCCACCGCCAACATAATCAACACAATCTGAAAATTCTTAAACCAAAACTTGTTCGCATTCAACGTAAAATCTTTCCGCTTTGCTTTTCCTTTAACTGTTTTTTTTGCCATGCCAATCAAACCTGCAAAAAAATAA
Source organism: Nanobdellota archaeon (assembly GCA_018817405.1). Lineage (GTDB taxonomy): Archaea > Nanobdellota > Nanobdellia > Pacearchaeales > GW2011-AR1 > UBA73. The sequence continues at coordinate 33,419 of JAHITZ010000042.1, read as the reverse complement.
GAAACTAAAACAAGAGAAACCAATCCGACCACAATGGTCCAAATGACGTTGGAGATAGTTGTCTGCAAGCGAGGAGCAAGAGCACTACCAAATTGAGAGATTATAAATAAAATAAACCCCAACAAGATAGACAGAACTAAAATAAGAAAATTTTTATAAATATCTTTTAACCCCTTCCCAAACAAATTAAAAAAATCTTTAGGTTTCATTTTACGCACAACAAAGATACATCAGCTTTGAAGCTGAGCGAGGAATTGCCCCCCAGAATTTATTTTTTTAGATTTATTATAACCACAATTACTAATCATAAGCCTTACTCTTTCTGCTTTTGGTTTTTTTAACATTTTAACTAATATCTTATCCTTCGGTGTAGTTCATTTTTTAAATTTACGTCGCCAAATAATAAATCAAATAACCAATAGCACTAATAAACACGACAAGCAAAAACACCATGAAAATAATAATTCCCATTTTTCTACTTCCTTTTTGTTTTATGCCTGTTTTAGGGAGTTGAGGTAGGGGAGGTTTTTCTATCTCTTTAGAGGCAGGGGTTGGATCAACAGGAGCTTGAGGAGCACTGCCTTTCGAACCAGCACTTTCGCTCGACCTTGAATAAACAATATTACTCGCTCCTGTAGAAATCGTTTGCACAGCTGCCTTCACCTCTTGCGGATTATACCCTGCATTAACAAGACTCTGAGCAGCCAGCTCTAAACTCTGGCCACGCGTCATCGCGTTTTTAATCCCTGCAATAATTTCTTCGCGCATTTTACTCATCTAAACAAATGAAAAGTAGTTTAAATAGGTTTTCAGAGTGTAAAGCAAACCCTTTAACTGAACATCATGTTATGCTTGGTAAACACACAAGACAAGATTTATTATTAATAATGGGGAAGGGGTTGGACAAGATTGAAGTTATATGTTTTGTATTCATTCTCAAATCTCGTGTTCAATTGGGAAGTTGAATTAACACCGAGAAATCCAAATTTTTCAAAATATTTATAACTTTCCCCTACATTTTATTCCCATTTGGGTTTAATACCCCGATGCTTGCATCGGCCAAATGGGAATTAGAGATTTCCGTTGGAAATTCGCGTAGTACACTACAGCTTACTGCGAGTGAACGTGGGATAGCGAATTTCAGGAAATCTATTTATTTTCTAATTGTAGGGGGAAAACTATTCAACCCGCAGCATCCCGCCGTCCTGCATCAAATGAACAGTTTTGTTCAACTTATATCCCATTTCCTGGGCCAACTCTGCGCCAGCAGTTGTCTTCTTCAAGTCACCATGTGACGGAATAATATGTTGAGGATTTGTCAGCTTTATCAAATCACGCAGATCTTCTCGCCCTCCATGCCCCGAGGTATGGACATTATCAAAAATCCTCACCTGAAATTTTTTAAGACGCTTTCTCAACTGCTCACAGCTTGCTTCATTTACAGGAGTAGGAATTGTCTTCGAAGAAAAAATCACATGGTCGTCCTGAGAAAGATGCAAGTGTAACTGGTTCCTTGCAATCCTGTCTAAAATACTTCCTGGCTCTCCCTGATGACCAGTACAAACAACAAGATACTTTTTTTTATTCTTATTCACGCTTTGCAGGGCTTTTTCTAGCTGTCTTCTGTAAGTGAAAATCTTGACATTTTTCGCAAAACCGCCTTTTCCAACGTTTTTCGCAGCCTGCATATATTTGCTTAAACTTCTCCCAAGGAAAATAACCTCCCTTCCCAACCGCTGTCCAAATTCTGTTATAGTTTTCAACCTTGCTATGTGCGAAGAAAAAGTCGTAATAATAATTCCAGAGTTTCTGTTTTCTGTTCCAAACAAAACATCTTCCAACAAACCCCTTGCTATTTTTTCAGAAGGTGTTTTTCTGTCATCAGGTGCATAAAGACAATCTGCAATTAATACTTTAATTCCTTGCTTTGACAATTCTTTAAATCTCTTATAGTTTGGCTTTTCTCCAAACGTCGGGGAGTTATCTAGTTTGTAATCATTAACATACATGACCACGCCTTCCGGCGTATGAACCGCAATAACCGTGCTCTGAATCGTAGAATGAGTTATATTAAGAAATTCAACTTTATAATTTCCGCTCTTGCCCTTTATCACACGAGAAGAATTCAAGTTTACAGGAATAATTTTGTTTCTTATTCTTTGATTATTGTCCTTCATCAAAATTTTCAAAACTTCCATTGTAAAAGGACTTCCCAAAACATCTGCATTGTATCTCTCAGCAAGATAAGGAATCGCACCGACATGGTCTAAATGAGCGTGCGAAACTAAAATAGCTCTAACTTTCTTTCTCAAATTTTTCTTCTCTAAATAAAGGTCATCAGGCAACGCTCCCAGCGACCTCATACCCTTTTCTGTCGGTATCTTCTCTCTTTCTTCAACAGCAACAATAGCAGGCAAAAACAAACCGCAGTCAAAAAGCAAAACATCTTCGCCAATTTCAAGTGCAGTCATGTTCTTCCCAACTTCGTCATAACCGCCGATTGTGTGTATCTTCATCAAAACAAAAAGAAAATAGAGTTTAAATATCTTTCAGAAATAAAAGAAAAAGAAAAAAGATTGTTTAGACGCAAGGTGTGGAGCTTCTGAAAATTTCGCCAGAGAGGGAAATACATGCATAGGCTGTGCTGTTCCCAACATATTCTTGTGAATTCAACTTTCCTGTTGCACCAAGTTCTCCATAAACAAGAAGGTTTCCTCCTTCTACGACTACAGCACCATGGCCAACATCATAGGGGTCCTCGCCGACAGTCAACGAAGCACCATTTCGCGCATGAAGTTCAATATCTTCATTCTCATTAAGAAGTATTAATCTCATGTCAGGACTTCCGTCTGTATTTATAACAAAATCATCTGTAAATAGTTGGTTCCCAGTTATTGCGCCCGCGCTAACATATTTAAAAGTAGCGGCATCGCCAACAGTAATATCTTCTGAAGCTGTGAGACTGATTACCTCACAAACCCCATCAGCATTACAAGCATTCGCATTAACCTCAGATGTAATCTTCAAGTTAGGAGGACTAAACATAGCATTACCCATCACACTCACTGTAATAACCGAAGCCACAACAGCCGCAATCACAGCAACAACTATCGTCGTCCAAAGTTGTTTATTATTCATTCTATCACCTCCTTTCATATTCTTCTTTATAATTAACTTCTAAAGAAAAGAATTTTCCTATATATATCGGTAATAAAAAATCAAACAAAACTAACAACTCCTTTTTCTGTAAGGAAACTTCCTCAACAGAATACCCTCACAATCGCTCCCATATATAATTAATCAGAACTGATTGATAATTTTAAATGTAAACTATATGTAATCTCTTCTCGACAACACATCTAACAATCCTCTACACAAAATATATATACATTCATTTCCAAAACAAACTATGATTAAAGACCTGCATAATTCCCACAGGAAACATAGAAACGCGCTTTATGGTTTAGTTATAATTCTTGCAATTTTACAAACAACTTCTTTCGTTATAATGAGTATGCAAGTTTCAAAACTAAATGTCAAGATTGATGCAGAAATGGAAAGAACAGCTTCAGAGTTAAGAGAATTCACTACAGAAATAGTTGAGAATTATGATGCCATCTACCAAGAAAATTTCAATCAGATATCTGGTGCAATAACAAGACAAGAAGAAGATTTCGACCAGGAAATAAAGCTCTTGAAATCAGCACAAGACGATTTTTCAGGAATAATTGAAGATGCAGTAAAAAGTGTTGTTACAATCCGCACAGACAGGTCAATCGGAACAGGCTTTATTGTCCATTCCTCTGGTTTTATTGTAACAAATTACCACATTATAATCGGCAAAGAAGAAAATGTTGAAGTTGTAACATACAACAGAGATTCCTTTCAAGCACAGTTTATCGGAAAAGATGAGCTAAGAGACCTTGCATTGCTTAAGATTCCTGGCCAATACGATTTTCTTGAACTGGCAGATTCGTCTGATTTACAAGCTGGAAAAAAAGTAATTGCAATAGGAAACCCCCTAGGTTTAACATTAACAGTAACAGAAGGAATTATCTCAGCTTTAAACCGCGTGGGCCCAAGCGGCCTTGCTGAATATGTCCAGACAGATGTCTCCCTAAACCCCGGAAATTCCGGAGGCCCATTAATTGACACGCAGGGAGAAGTCGTGGGAATCAATAATTTCAAAATAGGCGGAGCAGAAAGCCTGGGCTTTTCTCTTGAAAGCGGAGTCATTAAGGAGAGAATAAATATTCTTGCGAATGCCACGATAATTGCATAGGAACCTGACCATTAAGATTATCACTCTCGTCAGATAAACTGCAAGAATGATTTACTTTCATAATTGAAATAAAAAATATCACACAACCCCACAATAAAAATAGATTGACATTAATCACGCGAACGCAGTGAGCAATTACAAATTAAACAATTTTATAAAGGTAATTCCCTTCTCAATTAAATGAAACTAAAAACAAAACCCTCTGCAAAAATAAAAAGACGTTATCTCTTGTTAGAAGCAAACTCCAAAAAGGAAATTGAAAACACTATCTTGGATTACATCGGAATTTTAGGCTGGGCAAGGGCAGCCCCGCATTTTGTCAAAAAAGAAAACAAAATTATCTTGGCAATTGAGAGAAAATCTTTAAATGAAATCAGGGCTGCTTTTGAACTCTCGCCAAACAAAATTAAAGTAATCAAAGTTTCCGGGACTTTAAAGGGGCTTAAAAAATGAAAAGACTCAACAGAAAAGCACAAGGCATATTCGGTCTGTCTTTCGGAGCGATTTTTTCAATATTCATCATCGCGTTAATAATCGCAGTCGCCTTTTTCGCAATAAACCATTTCCTTAGTTTAAACAAATGCACACAAGTGGGATTCTTTTATAATAACTTACAAAGAGAAGTAGAAAAAGCATGGACATCTGGAATTTATGGCGATGCTTTCAATGGAAGCCTTCCTCAATCAGGTTTGTTAGGAACAAAAATTAAAAAAGTTTGTTTCGGAAGATTAGATTCTTCATTCATTGACGATCCAGCAGTCAACAACGAACTCCTAACCAACTACTTATTTAATCCATCAGAAAACAAAAACATCTTCCTCTATCCTCCAGAAGAAGCGTGTGATAAATCACTTGCCACTTTCAATCTAAGATGCAGAGAAGGAAAATCAGAATGCATGACAACATCTGACCGATTCTTCTGCGTTAATGTGGTAAAAGGAAAAGTCAGCGTTTTTCTCAGAAAAGGAGATACAGAAGCCCTTGTCAAAGTGAGCGACAGCTGGACTTAATTATAGTCAACATCTAATCCACCCGCACACTAATAATATTTAGTTTATTTTTATAACAACTAACAAAATTGAATTATCACCACTTCGGAAATCTTTATAATATCTCTTCTTCTTTTTACTTTATGAAAAGAGGTTCTAAAAAAGGCTATGAATTCGGCTTTGCCTGGATATTCACCATCTTTATCGGAGCAGTAGTTATCTTTCTCGCTGTTTATATTGCCACGCAAATTGTTGGTATGAAACAATTAGAAAGAGAATCAGTAAGAGGAAAAAAAATAGGAGTTTTATTAACTCCAATAGAAACAGAACTTGAAGCAGAAAAGTTTGCAACTATTCTTGTTCCAGACGAAACAATGCTCTTTAATGGATGCGATCCCCCGCAGTCACTTGGAAACCCCTTCGGTTCACAGCACATAAGCACTTCTATAAAATCCTCCATCGGAGGTAAATGGGATGTAAAAAATGAACAAGGAGTTAAAAGCACATTCCACAATAAATACTTGTTTTCAAATCAATCACTGCATGGAAAAGAAGAGTTCTACGTTTTATCAAAACCTTTTAACCTGCCATTTAAAGTCGCAGACCTGCTCATGCTTTGGCCTGACCAAGAAAAATATTGTTTTGTTGGCTTCCCTGATTACATAACAAACGAACTAATGGACTTAAATATGGCCAACATAATTTTAAGCCCTCCTGCATCTTGCCCTCCAGAAGCGAAAAAAGTTTGTTTCGGTTCTTCATGTACTATCAGAGTAGATATAGATACTTTTAACAACAAAGGTACAGTAACAAAAGAAGGCAAAACACTCCCATACATTGAATCTTTTAGTTCAGGCACTAACGAATTCACTTTAATGTATGCTGCAATATTTTCAGACCCTGAAATTTACGAATGCCAGGTAAAAAGATTAATGGCACATGCAGAGCAACTTGCAGACATATACCTTGAAAAAAGAAAAAATATTGGCTGCTCTCCAATATTACAAAACCCTCTTAACCAATATAAGTCTGCAGTTTCAACTGCAGCTGACAACTTCAAGATTAACGAACCAACTGCTGCAACAAATTATCTAAACAATGTTTATGCAAAAGCAGGAGGTCTAGAGATTGCAAACAATGTACAATGTAATATGTTCTAAAAAAGCACAGATGAAAATACAGCAAATGGCGTTTATGCTAGTTGCAGTCATGATTTTTTTTGCAATGGTCGCCTTGGTTTATTTTTCTATTTCAACAGCAAATTTAAGAGAAACAGCTGAACAATTAAGAGAAGAAGAAGCCCAGGAACTAGCAAGCCAGCTTTCAGGAACACCTGAATTAGCATTTACAGCAAGTAGCGATTGTTCAGCATGCATTGATTTTGATAAAGCCTTTGCCCTCTCGCAAAATCCAAACCACGGTAAAAAACTTTGGAATTTAGATTTTTTAATGATAGAAAGAATTTACCCTGACCCTGTTGAAAAAACCTGTCTCATTCCATCAGACTTACCAGACTGCAAAAATATCAGAATTATCAACCTGCCTGAAGGAAGAGGTCTTTCAGGAACTAAAACAGCATTTGTATCTTTGGCAAGGTGGGATGCTAGTTTAGCAGGAGGTTCAGGCGATTACAAGTACGAATTTGGAAAAATCCACACATTAGCAAAAAACCCTTAATTAATATGAAAAAGAAAGCACAAGAAGAAATGGTAGGATTTGTCTTGATAATGCTAGTGGTAGCAGTGGTTTTCCTTGTTTTTTTAGGAATCTACTTAAGGCAGGCAACAAATGCAGAACCAACTAGCAGTGCAGAAATATCCCAATTTCTTGAAGCAGCATTTGAAATCACTACTGAATGCGGGACCCCATTTCCCCGTAAATTGCGCGACGTTATCTTAATGTGTGATACTGGAATAGCTAACTGCCCTCTTACTGGAGAAGACCCCTGTGTTATTCTCAAAGAAACAATGGAAAATGTGATAAAGTCAAGCTGGGTTTTTGCAGAAAACAGCCCGACAAAAGGCTATGTACTTGACATCACTCGGGAAACAACAACAGGACCAGTATCTGTATTAAACGAACCCATCTTTGGAGGAGAGATATCCTGCAGGCAATATCGTTCTGCAGCCAAACCCCTGCCTGACGGAATCACCATGAAGCTGGAGATATGCCTCTAAAATTACAATTTTATATTAATATTCATAGAATTCACTGCAAGAATAGGTCTCAAACGCTCTCTTTTCCCTGTTCTTTCAGCAATCATATCTACAAATCCAAATTTTTCTAGCAACTTGATGTCTTCATTTACAGATTTAAAGTCCCGTTTTAGCAATTTCGCAAGTCCATATATTGAGATAGGTTTTTTTGTCTTAATTGTATGCATCAATCTAGCTTTTTCATTGCTCAACAACTTTCTCAACAAAGCCAAACCTTCAAAATCATAGTCCTTACCGCCAGTAAACCTTCTAAGAAGGGCATTAAATGTCCCGCCCTCGTCGATAATTGTTATTTCTCTTGTTTTTGATTTGTCTGCCATTTACTCTCAATTTTTCCCAAATTATCATATGTGGTATTTTTAACTAGATATGTAGGAAATATACTAAGTATTTATATGTTTCGTTTTTGCACATATTAGAAAAAAGACCCCCCATACTAAAATACAAAAATTCTGCAATTCAAAAAGAGCTGTTTAATCATAGAATAGTAACAAAAGATTTATAAATAAAATCCATTCTCTCTTCGGAGAAACAATAAATTTCAAATAAACTAACGAAAGCTTTTTAAAGAGAATTTTGTTGGACATTACAACCTTATTAGGCTATAAATACGTCGTGAGATTAACATCAAACGGCGTCTTGGCGGATTGCAAATTAAAATGCAGTCTCCTCAAAGAGGGTGCCTCGCGGGGCTGCCAATAAAAAGATATGAAAGGAGGTTTAAAAAAAATTGATATTTAAAAAAATTGCAAGTGCATTGGCAAGTAGCGCAATGTTACTTTCTACAGTTGGATTGGCCGCAGCAACAACATATCCAGATCCTTTCGTAACAGGAGGAGTGGCAGATGTTGCAATTGTTTACGGTAGCCATCCAGCAGCAACAAATGACCTTGCAGCAACATTAACTGTTCAAGAAAGCTTAAACGGTTTTGTCGTAGCAGATACAACAACAGGCGTCCCAGAAGGAGGAGATTATGTCTTGCTTGCGAAATCAAGTGACAATCTTAACTTAAACAATAACTGGGGAGTTTTCACAGGTTCAATTGATAATGAGGATTTATCAACTCTTCTTGCAGACGGAACCTACACAGCAGATGACAATGACGATTTTGCCTACGAGCAATCAATAACAGTTGGCTCTCCAACATTTGAGCATTTTAGAGATTCTGACTATGAAAGTGAAGTGGGTTTGGACGAAAGAACACCAACTCTTGGTTTCAAACTTAGTTCAGATACATGGGTTGTGAACTACACACTTGACTTTACATCAGATGCAGAATCAGATGTTGCTTCAAGTGAGCTTGAAGATTTTGAAGGAAGTGACTTGCACCTAATGGGTAAGGATTATTATATTTCAGACTTTGATAACTCCAGCTCAACAGGAGCAAATGCAATATATCACGGAAAACTTACCTTACTTGATTCAGCAAACGCAGGAATTGTAAATGAAGGAGAAACTGAAACAATTGTTGTAAGTGGCACATCTTATGAAGTAAATATTATTAGCCTTACAACCACTCAAGCAAGATTAACCATTAATGGTGAAACAACAGATGAACTTGCTGAAGGTGAAAGCTTTAAGCTTTCTGATGGGTCATATCTTGGTGTTAAAAACATTTTCCAAAGAGATGTCACAGGAGTAGTTGGAAATGTAGAATTTAGCATTGGTTCTGGAAAGTTAGAAATAACTTCTGGCTCAGAAATAAAGCTAAACGATGCTACAGTAACTGGTGTGAAAGGTTATGTACACAAAGGAACTGGCTCAGGAGGTAGTGAAAAAATTGACAAAATTGTTGTAGAATGGATAACTGATGACGAAGTGTTCCTTAGTCCAGAATCAGATCTTGTTTTGCCTGGATTTGAAACACTTAAGTTTACTATGAACGACTTTGTCAGGTCAGAGGAAGAAAAAATCCTTCTTGAAAAAGACGGAGATAACAGCATGGAAATAACTTTGCCTATCAAAGACGGGACAGTTAGCTTTAATCTTCTATATAACTCTGCAACAACAGGAAACTTTACAGCTATTGGAAAAGCAGCTGATGAAAGATTAGCAACTTCTGATACTAGCACACTTACTTTTTATCAAAAGCACGGAAGTGCTGACATGGATAAATGGTTTGTAGCAACATACAATATTTCTGCACAAGCAGAGTCTTATCTATTAAGAGCAACAGTAAGAAACAACACAGATGCAAGTTCCAGAGCTGAAGCTACAATTGAAAAGGACACAGGTGGATCATGGGTAGAAGTATGCAAGGATAAAACACAAGGAAGTACTTGTAACATTGGGTTGGTATCTTTTACATTAACAAATATAAACCACAGTACTGCAGATAAATCTATTTTGATAACTGCAACTGGAAATACTAATTTCCACACAATTTATACTGTGGGCGGTTTGAAGATATGGTTGCCTGTTAATGTTACACAAGGAGTAGATAATCAAGACTTCAAAGGTAGTATTAACCTTTCATCACAAGCAGGCAAATGGGTTGGAGATACTGGAAATGATGTTAATACATGGTTCCTTCATATGCAAGAGGAAGATTACCAAGACAATATTGCTTCAGGAGTAGACTTTAACATGACAATTGATGACACCACTTCAACTAACAATCCATTGCAAGTTAGCCAGGTAAATGGTGCAGGAACAGGTGGTTCTGCTACAAGTGAAACCTGGGGCGGATTAGAACAAGGTGATTCTACAAGCGTTTACGAAGCATACATGAAATCTGATGTTGGAGCAAGAATCTTGCACTATACAAAACCAGATGAAGATTATGTAGAAGTTTACTACCCAACCGGAGATTCTGAATCTTATGCAGAAGTATACTTGACAGAAAGTGGAACAACTTCAGGCAGTAGTGGAACAAACACAATCGGAGTTCCAGTCACAGATGCTGAAGCAACTTCATATGCTGGTAAAAGCATAGTTGTTATTGGAGGTAGTTGTGTTAACACAGTTGCAGCCCAATTGCTAGGAAGCTCAACACCAATGTGTGGAGATACATGGACAACAGCAACAGGTGTTGGTGTAGGACAATATCTTGTCCAAACTTTTGCCAGGACAGGAGACAAGGTAGCTACAATTGTAGCAGGATATGCTATACAAGATACTGCAACTGCAGCTACAGCATTGACAACACAAACAGTTGACACTACAGTAGGTATGAAATACACTGGAAGCACTGCAGAAGACATCACATCTGTACTAGCCTAAGAACAAGCTTGAAAGGATTTTTTCCTTTCTTTTTATTTTTCTTTCTTTTTTCTTTGTAAACTGGTCATAACCATGAAGTGAAGAATTTAATGAGTACAACTTTCTGTTAAAATTCCTTGCTTCATCAGAGATAATGAAAATATAGCAAATCTTTTAAAATAAAGAATTCCTTACTCTTTCATGAGACGAATCAGTTCAAAAAAAGACTTGGAAAAAAAGAAAAAAACAAATATTTTTTTTCTCAGCCTTTTCATGCTTTTGGTTCTTGTTATTGGGACAGTAGGATACGGCTTTTTGTCCAATCCAGGTGGCCCAAACACAAACAAAGGCCATAATGAAGGAGATGTGATATATAACGGGAACCGATGGGTTGCAACGCTCAACGGCGAAGATTTTTACTTTATCAATTCTCCAGAATCTATAGAAAATATCTCTGTAGATATTTCTTTTTCTTTAATAAATTATCAAGGCATTTCCTTGTACCTTGTTTCAGATAGCACAGCAGTAAATTCTGAGATTGCTACAACATTTGGAAGATTCGCATCAAGAATCCAAGAAGCTTGTTACGGTCCTTGCGATAAAGACCTTCCTGAAAAAAATTGCACAGAAAACCTGATAATCTGGCAAGATAGCCCAGAAAACAGAGTTTACCAAAAAGAAAACTGCATATTTATTGAAGGAGATATGAGGGCAGTAGACGCTTTTCTCTACAGAATCCTTGAAATGGTATAATAAGTAAACCCTTCACCTGCCCATCCCACTAATCAGTCTTGTATATTTATCGAGGTTAAATACTGAATCTATTTTGAAGTTAGCCCGACACAACAACAAACCTTTTAAAACGTAATTACTACAAATCACAATGAAAAAAGAGATTGTCAAGAAAAAAAGTAAAAAAGAAGCAGAAAAAAAACCAGCCAAGAAATCATCCAAGGCAGACAAGGAATTATACTGGGTGTTAGGTGTTATGTTGGGTCTAATCCTAATTTTCTTCGCATCTTCTGCAATATTTAAAAGCACAAAAAGTTTCGAGTATCAAGGATTAAAATTCACTAAAGAAAGGTTTGGGGAGATTCCATTGTTTAAATATTTTTATTCCACCGATAGAACCACAACTCCAACAACAGGGAGTGTTATAGGCTCTAAAGGCACCAGCACAGTAACAGTTTTACTCAGAAACGACCCAAGAAAAAACAACATTCCTGTTGATGGAGAAATAGAGTATCTCAAAAAAGGAGAATTCATATACGCAACCCTAAATTCAACTGGATTGTTATGTGAATACAGTAATGTTGCAATGGCTAGTTTGGGAGCGTTCTTAAACCAAAATGGTTTTAAGGTAAAAGGAGCTTCTGTCGACGAGGCAGATGCAGAAGCCAATGGTCTGGATTATATCACATGCGAAAACAAACCCGACAGAATGGTTCTTCTTTTTCAGCAGGGAGAGAAAACTTCAATAACAAGAGAGGGTAACTGCTATATAACAAATGTTGCAAATTGCGAAATCTTGCCAGCTGTAGAAAAGTTCATAGTTCAATCAGTTTTAGATGCCAAGGAAGGATGATTCTGAATGCAAACTAATAACAAAAACCCCTTATGTTTGAATATAATCTTTAGGAATTGATTTAAGAGCTAGGAATACAACAAACATCTATTATTTCTTGGGTATAGTAATAATATTGAAAAAATCCATATTTGGGTATTATCAATAATTTAATGTTAGACAAAATCGAAAGAAAGACCTAAAAATTAGAAGGAGCAGAATTTCAACCGAAAAGTATATATTCTACTAAATAGTTACTACATATTATGGCTTTAGGAGTAATTGAGAGAAAAAGGTATGTTGAAAGAAATGGATGTGAACAAGCTACTGCCGATTCTGTTCGTCCAAATAATCCATTGATATGTATTGATCCATCTGGAAGAATGTATTCCAATAATTCAACAACTAATTTACACCCTGAAACAGATATTCTAGTGATGCTTGATCCAACAAAGGTGGTTCATCAATCAGAAAAAGGAGATAATCAATATGCAATTATTTATAATAATGGTATTCAGTATCAAATCCCCCGACCTCTAGCAACACCTAATCCGGTATCAGAGGTTGAGAATGGTGAAACATCAGCATCTCTTGAGTCACTATTTGAGATATCTGAGGAAATGATGCAATTGATATTGCGTACACGTCCAAGACAAAGTGGACTTGGATAATTAATTCTGCCTTCAATTCTTTGTATTAATTGGACTTCATCCCAGTATAATTTGCCCTTTTTCAACTCAATAGGACGTCGCGCTCTTCTCTCTTCAATCGCAAAACTTCGTAAAATCCTAATGTTAAATCCAATTATGTTCCCTTTCTTCTCCAAATATAAACCAAAACAATTAACAACGAAACACCCACTACAATCGCAGTGATAACGCTTAGGTTTTCTTTTACAACTTCCATGTTGTTGCCAAAGAAATAACCTAAATAAATCAAGATAAAAGACCAGATTCCAGCTCCGAGCACAGTATAAAATGAAAATTTAAACAAATTCATTTTGGAAAAACCAGCAGGAAGAGAGATTAACTGTCTTATCCCTGGAATTAATCTTCCGATAAACGTCGTTATCTCCCCATGCTTTTCAAAATACTTTTCTGCTTTCAAAATACTTTTCTCGTTAATAAAAAATATTTTTCCATACTTGAAAATAAATTTGTTTGCAGCCCTCCTGCCAAGGTGCAAAGCAAGAAAATAATTTACTAAAGCTCCTGCCAAACTGCCAATCACTGCAAAAATAAAAATCAAGTAAAAAGACATTTCCCCTCGCTGAACCAAAACCCCCGCAGGGATTAACACAATTTCGCTCGGAAAAGGTATAAAAGAACTTTCCAAAGCCATCAGCAAAAGAACCCCAACATAACCCAGCGAAGAAGAAAAGTCGAGGAGAAGTTCAACACCGGCCTGATAAAATTCAACGAACATTTATCACCTCTTTATCCTTCTTCCAGAAACAATTTCCCCATAAAGATTTTTAATATCTGTATAGACTGGAATGTCTTTTATTTTAAACAGCCAAACATTAAAAAACCAAATCGCAACAACCATGAATGTGCTGCCAAAATACCATGTTAATCTATGCGCAAGGTCAAAATATTCCTGCCCAGACGACGTAGCAATGACGGCGAAAATCAGTATTCTTGCTATGTTAAGAATAAGAAAAGTAAACAAGATAAAACCTATGCTTTTTATCCTTTTTTTAATGCTCATTGGCGTCGAAAGGTTCAGTATCAATAAAAGGTAATATGCTGCACCAGCAATACAAGCAGAGATTATTTGTGCATAAACACCTCCAAAAAAGATAACATTTCCTTCCAAAAGAGTCGCATTATCATGAATCAGCGACAAAACCCAAAATACCGGCTGAACAGTAAGGGAATTAAACACAAGATAAAATAATTTCAAATTAAACAAACCGAGCAAGAGGAGTATGAAGTACCTTCCAAATAAAACATATGCTTCTCTGTCTTTCATTTGTTCATCAAGGAAGACAAGTTTAAAAGATTATCCTTCTTTTTTATTAGAACCACTCCTCAGACAAATCTTTGCCTCGCCTATTTCTCCCAACCGGTACCTTCCCCTTCCTTACTCAACAACCTCAAAACCTTTCTCATTACAGACGTATCTTACTACCTTGCCCCTACAGTCTTCTCTACTTCTAAGAGAATGGAAATAGAACTCCTGCATTGGACCCGGACCCCTTCTTTCCTCAAAAAGAGAGATAGTAACTCCTCTTCCGAACATCTGCTCATATAACTTCGCATATCTCTTTGCTTTCTCAATATACTTGGGAAAGACAAGCATAACAGAACCATCATCTTCCGTTGAAATACCTAGTCCCCCAGCGCAACGAATTGGGAAAAACCCAAGTAGTAGTTTTGTAGTCATACCGAGTCTATTAACTTTCTTCACCACAGGCCCGTCCGCCATATACTAGTTCAAGATCATAATCTGCCCTCCAACCCCAACCAAATGACTCTCTTAAAAGAGAGTTTACCTTTCTTACTAATCCTTGTCTCCCTCTTACTTCTTCTGAATTCCGACGGGCCATTTCAATGTAATTTGCCATTTTTCTATTTTTTTCAGTCTTCCTCTTTTAAATCCATATAAAATCTGCTTTTTAAAAACTTTCCCCTTATAGAAATTTATCTCCTAGCAACTCTAACAGCAACAACTATAATCAAGACAACCAAGACAACATTGATTATACCAACTATCCACAAGAAACTGTTGTCCCCCAAGTCAAATCCAACGCTTGGTTGAGAAGTGCATCCAATATTCACACCAATTTCTCTTGTTTCTATCATTCCAGAACTATCACGCACTTCAACATCAAATGATTCTTCTCCACATGCATCTTCATCCAATGTGAAAGTTAATACAACATCTTCACTAGCTCCAGCTGCAAGATCAACTATTCTAGGAGACAATTCATCTAACGAAGCCCAAGACTGATAACCAAATGCATCAATAGCAAAACTTGCTCTGTCTGATTTAAGATTAGTTATTGTCGCCCTCACTATCAACTCTTCTCTAGCCATTGGCTCATCTGAATCAAGAACAGCACTTATATCAGCAACTTTTTCTCCAACTGGTGAACCACACCCAATAACTCTAAATGAAACAACCTCATCCACATCTGAACCTTGTCTGTAATTTCCCCGATTATAATCATATTCAGAAGACAATCTTAAAGTATAAGAGTCATCCCTTGCATTTTGCGGGATTACAAAATCAAAACTTGCAGTTTCTTTATCTCCTTGGTCAAGGTTGCTTATTATCTCAAAGAATTCATCTATACCCAATTCAGTGTTTTTCAATTTAACTTTTATCCTATCTTCAAGGTCTTCATCACCAACATTAAAAACATCAAGTGTTATTGTTATTCTGTCACCACAAGTTCCTTCTACAGGAGTAAACTCAATGTTATCGAAAGCAATAAATTTTCCTTCATCATCTTCTCTTTGAATATCAATGTTTGTGAAAAGGTCTCCAACGCCGTCATGGTCTCTTGAAGTATCCACACACTCGACATCTTCTCCCAAATCCTTGCTATATGCTTTAATTGTTAACTTGTAATCACCCTCTTCAAAATCTGCAGGAACCCTAAAGTTGAAAGTTACTGTTTCTTCCTTTCCGTCCCTAATTTTTCCTACATCAAATTCTTCTTCATCTGCGTTGTCAAATTCAAAATCATTAACTTGATTTACTCCCTCACTATCAAAAAATCCTAATTCAATCATCACATCATCCACATCATCGTTTGCAGTATTTTCAACCTCAACATCTATTTTAATAACATCCAGAAGAAACCATTCATTATCATCCCCGTCTTTATTATTAATCTCAATATTTGTGATTTCTAATCTGCCGCCAATTTCCCCAACTTCGCAAAATGAACCTTCAATATTCATTGTAATACTGTCAGTTGTTCCATCGTTGGAAGTAGCTGTTATCACCACGTACTCGCCGCCAAATCCAACTGTACCAAGGTCAACCGGAGAAACAGTAATTGTCTTCTTTTCTCCAGCAGGCAAATTAAATTCATCATCAGAAAACTCAACCTCAAAATCTTCTGTAGAAGAACTCAATTCAACATCAGCCCAGTTAATATTTCCATCGTTTTCCACTTCAATTACTCCATCTTGAGTTTGTGTGATAACTTGTGTTTCTGTTATTTTAATAGAAGGTGCGTTATTTATTTCAATGGGTGTTAAAGCAAGAGTGTCTGCATCACCTTCTGCACTAGTAACCATAACACTAATTGATATATCCCCTGAATGATGTGCTGGGAAAGTAAACGGAACCTTAAGTAATTTTGATTCTCCAAACCCTAGTCCACTTTGTGTTGGAGCAGTCCAAGTCATCTCATCAATATTTGAAAAGAAAACCCACTCAATTCCTGTTCTTGGAAGAGTACAGCTTCCAGTATAACTTAATCTGAATTCAACCTCAAAAAATCCTTGGTCGTGATCCACATCTTCAGGAACAGTAACTTCTGCCAATGTCAAACAATCTGTAGCACTAACAAAACCACCACTTATGACTAATGCAAGAATTGAAAGTACAATCAAACTGAAAAATTTATTTTTGTTTTTCATATTGTTGTAATTTTTTAGTTACAAAACGCCTATTTAAATATTTCGGTGCTGGAAGGAAAACATTTTTTTGCTAAAAAATTCAGAAAAATAGCTAAACCACACTGACTGTAAAGTAAACGTCTGATGTAACATACCTACACCTATCAAAACAACAGTCATCTGCTCGCTAATCACTCGCAGGATTTTTTTGTATCAAGATTATATAATTGTTTGGTGGGGGTAGAGGGTGGGCAATAAATTGAGCTGTTTATATTACGTTAAACCGAAATTGGCAGTAACGAAATATTTAATAAAGCAAGAACCTTCTTTTATACAATAAAAAAGTAAATAAAATGCCAATAAAATACCAAGAGAATCTGATTGGGGCTTGGGCCTTTTTAATTGGAATGATTCTTGCAGTTTCGGTAGGAATCTTCGGAAGAAACCAAACCAATCCCCTTCTCTTAGGTATTCTCGCACTGCTTGGCTTAGTTGCAGGCTATTTCGTCTCAGAAAAAGAAGTCCAAACTTTTCTTCTTGCTTCTGTATCTTTAGTAATAGTTAGTTTTGCAGGAATTCAAGGTCTTGTGTTAGACGCTGCAATCAGAGGCATTGCAATAGGAAGAATAGTTTCTTCAGTCCTAGGCGCTTTATTGGTTATGTTTGTCCCTGCAACAATTATTGTTGCCTTGAAGACTGTTTTTTCCTTGGCTAAGAAATAGTGTCCTATTATTATAAGGGATGTTTTTAGTTTCGGGTAAACGACCCATCCATAAAAAACTCAGGATTTTTACCAAGAAAATTAGGGAAATAAACAAGGAGATAGTTGTTAATAAAGAAGATAATAGATTTAATTTTAATTTCTGTTTTGGA
The DNA here is from genome assembly GCA_018817405.1 of Nanobdellota archaeon. Taxonomy (GTDB): domain Archaea; phylum Nanobdellota; class Nanobdellia; order Pacearchaeales; family GW2011-AR1; genus UBA73. The sequence goes on along the minus strand of JAHITZ010000042.1, from coordinate 15,713 downwards.
TTTCTGCGATTTGTACTGATTCTCTTCCACATGCAACACTTAGATCTATCATTTGATGTTCCCTTTTAAGCATCCAGGTTTGTGGATTTTCTACCCAATCTTGCATTGATCTGTAACAGTCTGCTGCGCTTCTGAAAGCGAGGGCTGCAGTGTCTGGGACCATTAATTGGGCTGCTATTGCTCCCAGCATCGTAAAAGTTATTGGCTGCTGAGTTTAGAATTGTAAGAACCTCAGTGACATCCTGAGCCGGGCCTGATGGTCTTTCTACGTCAATGTAATGCGCTTCGGCATAGTCCCTTTCACCTCTAGTAAGGCTATATTTTAAACAACGAAGCAGAACATTGTTGTTATTAGGGGAAAACATTTCCCAAGCTGAATGGAGATCACCTACTCTTTTTAACGTTTGTTCTAAGACATCACGGCAGGTATTTATTTCTCGATCTATACTTTCTCTCATGGTTTTTTTAGAAAATTTGGGTATTTAAACTTCACTATCTGTTTACATTGTTAACTTAACGGTTGGTGGAAAAGTTTAAAGGGTTGTCTTATCTCTGTTTTTTATGAAATCCTCTGAAAAGCAGGTATTAGAAGAGTTCAAAATAGAATTTGAAAAGTTGAAACAGATGGGCTTTATTGATTCAAGAAGGTTTCACGATACAGGGATAGGAAAGACAGCAGAAGATTTGTTAGGAGTTATAGAAAATAATAAAGATTCCGCGGACTATAAGGGAGTGATTGAGTTAAAGTCTGCAAGAGAATTGTCTCAGGCGATGGTTACGTTATTTACAAAATCTCCAAACCCAAGAGGAGTTAATAGCATTATACGGGAAACTTTTGGATATTTTGATGAAGAATTTAGAGACTCAAAGATTTTACATACAACCTTTTCCGCAGACAAATTTAACACATCTAAGGGAAAGTTTGGTTTCCTTTTGGACATTAGCAAAGCAGAAGAAAAAATATTTATCAAAATTAAAAATCTTGAACAAGATACAATAGACGCTTCTATAACTGCTTTTTATCCGTTTGAAAAATTAAGAGAAATAGTTGAACATAAATGCAAGTATATTATCTTTATCAGTGCAGAGCGTAAAAAACAAAATGGAAAAGAGATGTTTAGGTTTAACAAAGCGGTTCTATTGTCTGGTTTAACATTTGATAAGTTTTTGGACTTTACAAAGCAAGGAATAATAAAATATGACTTTAGACTGGGAGTTTATAGGAAAACTAAAAACCCTAAGCTAATCGGGAAAAATCACGACCACGGCTCAGGTTTTAGGATAAACAAAAATAACTTAAGCAAGGTGTTTTCTATAACTGAATTAGATTAATTCTTCCGAAGAACAAAAATAAACTCGTTGCACATTGTCGTTACTTTCTCGCCTACCTTGTTTGTTGGAGAGTTTAATGAGGGCATTCTTTTGTTTGGAATATTACGTAAATGAGTTGTAATATGCTCGTAGTCTGCTTTTGCTTTAAACATCTCCGCCATTATTTTGTCCGTTGGGATATTCACTCCTTTAACGGTTCTGTTCCCAACAACAAAACAAACATAGCCGTCTTTAGCCATAGCTTTGTTTAGCTGGTCAACGCATTGGTCAAAGTCATCGTAGAAACTTAAAACTTCTCTTGCCCTCTTCTCGTCTTTCTCTGCAATTTCTTTTATAATGCTTTTGAGGGTTGGGGAGTTTATTTTAACTTCTAATTCTTTGCTGGCTTTTCCACCCATAAGCCGATTGTCTAAACTTGCCACATCTTCATAGTCTAACCATTGTAAAGCCAACCTTGAAAACTGCCCATAAGCCACAGTTGTTCTGCTGTCACCGTAAGGTGGAGAAGTTACGATTAAATTAATGCTCTGCGGTTTCAACGGCAAGTCTAACATACTGCTTCCCAGTGTGGCAGTAGTCTTTGTCTTGTGTCTTGCTTTGTTGTATTCTTTCATTCCATGAATATTCTTTAATACTATCTTCTCAAATTCTTTAAAGACCCATGGGTTATGCTTCTCTAAACTTTTCTCTGCCATCCTGTAAAGTTTAAACTCGCCATTCCTTGTGTTTGATACGTTCCTAACAGTCTCGGAAAACGCAACCAAGAAGAAGTCTTTAACATCTTTGTTCTTGATTTTGTTTATTGCAGTTTTCAACGTTGCCAACCTTTCGGTTACTTGTGGCTTAAACCAAAATTCTATATTCTTGAAATCTGGAACGCCGTTGTGTCCTTGAGCGACTAATAACTTATCTAATATCCTCCCTAACTCCGCCGTGTCCAATGGAGTCGTTTTAACTTTCGCAATCAGAACAGCGAGGGGGTTTAGGTCAAAGCCGAACGCCTCTTTAATTTGCGGAGTTAAAGACGCTTCAACTATAGACGTGCCAGAGCCACAGAACGGGTCTAAGAGGGTTTTAGCGTTCTTACCATAGAGATAAATTAACCTTCTTGCTATCTGGGGTATCATCATGGCTGGATAAGTATGATAGCCGTGAGTGAACTGTTTAGTTTCCGCTTCTTTGAAATCCCAATTTATGAAACTCTCTTGCTCTTTTTCTATCATAAGATTATAGTGTTTCTTCATTTTTTAATTGTTTATGTTGCTTAGTTTAATTAGTCCGAGCCATCGGTTTTTCTCGTTTTCCAGAGCCAAAGCCAATTCAGGAATAGCCAACTCATAAGGACATTTCTTAATCGCTTGATGTTTAGTTATGAAGTTGTAATAAATCTCGTAGCCCTTCAAAATAGCATTAGCGGAATTAATGGAGCCGTGAAATCCACGCATAACTTTTGTTCTCGCTCTTACGCTGTTGTGCAGTCTTTCTATTGGATGGTTAAAGCCCTCGCCTTTTGAGGCGTTAACTTTGTTATGAAAAACATTACATCTCTTTAACTTATGATTGTAACCCCAAACAGACTTAATCACCTTTGGATACGTCAAAAGCCCATCTGTCGTAACCATCTGTATTTGGTTTTCTGTCCTTTCTTTTATCTTTGAAACAACTGCTTTAATGTCTCGCTTTCCTCTTGTCTTTGAATACTCGCCAGAAATTAAAAACTTCGTCTCTGGGTCTATGCTGTCAATGAACCAGTTTTTATCTATTCCTCTTTTTGCCTTGTGGCTTATTCTTCTGTGGCATTCCATTTCGTCAACTTGAACTTCTCCGCTTACTGTAACTTTTAGCTTGTTCGTAAACTTGCTTATCATCTTAGAATACTTAACAACCCATTTGTAAATTGAAACATTAGAAGCGTTGTGGGGATGGAAGATAGCTAAATGCTCTTGGACTTTTCTTGTGCTTACTCCTCTGTAAAATAAGTCTATGCTCTGGCTCACCTTTTGTGGCGTGTTCCTCATTCTGAAAAATCCATCGTCAGGCGTAAAACACGAGTTACACGACTTGCATTTGTATCGCTGTATTTCTCCTCGGTTCTGCGTTTTTCTCTTGCACCATTTGATTGTTTCGGCAGAATTACAATTAGGACACAATACTTTTTTATACTTGGTTTGGTTATGATTTTTGTATTTCATCTGATTTAAGCGTTGGGTGAATACGGGGAGCTTCGGCTCCCCTCTAATTTAATATGATTATTCTTTTGGCACGATTATTGACACTTTCCTCCCGATAAATTTTTTTGATATTGGGATGTGAGCCGATGTTCCGAAAGCAGTTACTTCTATTTCTAAGATAACTTCAATTCCGAGTTTATCTAATTCGTCTTTAATTTTCTTCGCTTCCTTAACTTTTTCTTCCATGTATATAATAGATATATCTTATATTTAAACCTTTCTATACTTCGTAGCTACTACTATTAATTAAAGTAGATACTTTTATATATTAAAGTAGCTACCTTAAATAATGCCATCGGATAGACAGATAAAGTTTACATTGGAACAAGATGATTTTGATTTGTTCAATAAAGCATTGGAAAAATACGCCATGAAAGAATCCAAACTACTCCAAGAGATTGTCCACGCTTGGCTATTCTCCAATAAACTAAAGCTAATTGAAAATGGAAATAAGAAAAAACGACGATAAATATTTTGAATGGGAAAAAAGAGTTTTTGCATTAGACTTAGCAGACGCAAAACTGGAAAGAAAATTTAAAAATAATGAAATAAAAAAGAAAGAGAAAAATAAAATAAAAAAATACCTCAACAAATTATGGATTAATGTTTGGGATTATTACCCAGACAAAAACCAATCAGTTGAAGAGGCGTTTAAATTGAACTTCGGGCAGTAAGACAAAGTTTTGTGCTAGTAAGCTCGCTTGGTTTACTGTGTCAATCTGGCTTAATGCTGTATTGAAAGCTACGCTTGAATTCCCAGTAAGAAAATTCTTTCTACCAGAACCATTGTAACTCGCAAGACCAGCGTCGGCAGAATCGGACAATCTATAAATCCAGTCGGAACATAAAAGCTCTAATGGAACTTTTGCCCCGCCCCACGCAATCCAAGATGATATGGCGTTTGCTTCAAATTGTAATGGCGGAAGATACATTGAAGCCGCAGTCTTAGACCATTTTTTCGGATTAACTCCGAAGACCATTGAATAGATATTGGCTATTCTTAGGTTGGCTAATATTCGGCTTAAATCTGCTCTGTCATCTTCGGTTATAAAACTTCGGAAAATAATGGCACATCTCCTTATACCTTCTCGTTTCATTATTGCGACTTTCTTAACTTTTTCATTGGTTGAAGATTCTATAACTGGAACGATGAACTTTCCAGTGTTTCGTAATTTCCAGCCACTAAGTTGTTGTTCAAATTCCTGTGCCGTTTGGTTTGCACTTTTTTCATTCATGCAGATATACGACAGTTCTGGGATTTGTTGAACTTGCTCTAAGTAATCCATCTCACTTTGATTAAAGTCAATTTGTTTCTTAAACTGAAAATTTATTAAGAAATCGTATGAACCAAAATCCTTGCATACCTCTTGTATCGCTTGCTTATCAACATTAACGTTGCCTGTCCAATTATGTCTCTGCGTTGAAGCCATTTTCTTAACAAAAACAGCAAACGGACTTAGAGAAACTATCGGCAGATTATACTGCTTTGACTTCAACAGCTCTCTATGTGTCGGCATAATTATTCTTTGGCTTAGATTAATGCCTTGCTCTGTCTTCACTTCTATTTGTTTTTGCATTTATTTTTTCCTCCTGCAATTTAATTTAATGTTCACCTCTTTGGTAAACATAAGTTTGTCAAGCTACAAGCAACAACGACCTTGTAGTTGCTATTCCAACCTTAACATCCTTGAGAAAACATATATCTATTATATATTTAAAGGTTTGGGTGACTCGGAAATCGGCACAGAGAGGTTAGAACTAACTTAATTTAGGATGTTAAAGTTAGCAGAAATCCCTCTGTGCCGTAACCATGATAAAAATATGAGTTTTGTGTTTAAATATTTTTGTAGTTTGTTTTACCAACCGCTAAGTTAACAATGTACTATCTGTTTTACCATTCTAGAGAAGAATATACAAAAAAACCAAATAACTATTCACTCCAAAAATCAACCAAAATAATCCAGCTTACTCTTCTTCTGCGGAGCAGTCGGCTTATGGACCTGCGCAAACTGTGGCGTTGCAAGAATTATACTATCTCCAAAACCTGCAATTGTTCCTTCTAAAGCATCAACTGTCTTTTTTATCTTTGAAATGGCCCTTTTCAGTTCAATTATATCTTTTGTTTTTAATGGTTTGATATCAATGATTGCAATTGTATAACCTGTTCTTAAAGAATTTAAAATTTCTTCCGTTCCGTCATAATCTCTTAAAACGAACGGCTTAACAATCACCTTATTTTCTTGAGGTGCAACAGAATCAAGGTCAAGCTCAATATATTCTTCCTCTTCACCCTTTCCAAACATTCCTTTGAAATTAAAAGCCATAAATCTTTTCCGCTACCAGACTATATAAATATTATTGTATGGCAGACGACTTGTAGTATAAGAAAAACAGCCAACCTGTTTTATCAGAAAGATTATACCAAACAACAGCTTCAAAGAAGATAGTTCTATAATAATTATCTCCTGCAGTATATCAAATGCATTCGGTTTTCATAGACCTTATTTTTCCTTATTTACCCTTAGAAACAACAGATTTAACCTCTTCCCTTAATTTTTCCGCATTCTTCTCAATTATTTCTTCTTGCTTTTCTACAGACTCCATTCTCATTTCAAACAATTTCTTTTTCTCTTTTAATTCATTTCCTAATTTATCCTTTGTAGACTTTATCATAAACCCTGAGACAATTTTGTAAGCCTCTTCATCAGAATTTTTTAATTCCTCAAGAGCATTATCAATTTCATTAAGTTCTATCTGCACACTTTGCTTTTGAGCTAAAATCCTCTGAAGATGACTCTCAAGAACCTGCAATTCTTCTATTTTTTTATTAATCTCTAAATCAGGATTCATAATCAGATTGCTTTCAATTTAACTATCTTATTCCTTGGCTTGTAAAATATTCTAGAACCGCAATGAGGGCAGACAAATCTCTTTTCTAAGACCTTGCTGCTGATTGACTTCTCACATTCAAAACATTTATACTGCGCCATACCACATTTAATTTCAGGGGTTTTTTAAAGGTTGTGTTTTTGTGGAGTTGTCCGGAATAATAAGACTTTGGTGATTTCGTATTCCTACTAAGTTCGACTGTCATCGAAAACCCGCCTTCCACCCCCTGCCCAACCCCAAATTTAGTGAAATCACTCTACTCAGGACAAAGCTGTTTTTGTGAAACAAACATTTAAACTGGAAACTATGATACACTTAATAAACAACAAGACAGATTTATTATTAATAATTAGGGACGTGGATAATGTTGAAGCTGCAATCTTGTATTCATTCTCAAATCCAGTGTCCGATTGAGAAATTGACTTAACAGTCTTCTCAAAACGTGCGTTTAATTATCAAGAGGCAAACTTTAAATACTTTAAGATGCAGAAAAAAGAAAAAGAGGAAAATGGTAAAAAAGGTGTTAGAAGAGAAAAACCCTGAGGCAATGCCTGAAGAAGAATTCGACTTTGAAGTTGAAGACCTTATTGACGGGCTTGATTCTTCTATAGGCGATTAATCTTTTTTAACCTCTTCGGAGGTTTATTTATTTTTAATTAGAAATCCGTCTCTGCAACTTCTTGTACCTGTCTAAGTCACCAACACCTTCATACAGTTCAAGGAGTTTTTTTTCAAATTCTTTTTTCTCTTCTTCAACAAGATCAAAAGTTACAAGTTTTTCATAAATTGCAATTGCTTGTTTTCTTTTGTTTCTTTCAATACAACTTCTTGCGTGAGTTTTATAAAACTCTTTTATCATTCCCTTTACTTCTTCGGTTTGTTTTCCCTCAGCAAGCGAGGTTGCTTTTTTCATGCAAATATCTGCTCTGTCGTAATCTCCTCCACGGATAAAAAGCTCTCCAGATTTAGTAAAATCATTAATCTTATTTTGCTTATTTGTGTTAATCTCTGCAGCAGATTTCATTGCTTTAGCGGCATCTAAAAACATCGCCTTTGCTTCAAAAAGCCCAGACAGTTTGACCAAAACAAACTTTCTCGTATCAAAGTCAAGATGATTCTTTAGGCAACTAGCAAGGTAATCCATACTCATATACTCACTCATTTCCAAAAACTTCTCTTCAATATCTTTTTTATTTGTCTCTCTTACTCTCATACAAAACAATAACTTCAAAAGTTTATAATCATTGTTGTAATAAATTTATAGAAGTAGAATATACTCCTTTTAGTTGGATGTAGGAGAGATTCGGTGAATCCACAGGACAGATTTATTATTAATAATTAGAGGGGTTGGATAATATTAAAGATGTAATCATGTATTCATTCTCAAATCCCTGTTCAATCGGAAACTTGATTTAACAAAAAGAAAACGTTTTTTAAGCCAACCCTCCTTTCAAATCCACAAAAAAATGAAACTAAAATTCAAGCCAATGCATCTTGAAGCTGGTCGGCCAATAGCATTTATCAACGGAAAATTTGCTAAAAAATTGAATATCATTGAGGGAAGCAGGATAGAGATATCTCACAAAGGCACAAAACTAATCCTCTCTGTTAACATTATAAAAAAATTACTCTCAGAAAAAGAGATTTCTCTCTCAGAAGAAGCAATCTCTAATTTTAAAATTAAAAAAGGGGAAAAAATAGAAATTTCAGTTGCGTTGGAACCAAGAAGCACGAGATTTATTCTCAAAAAAGTAAATAATCTTGAATTATCCAAAAAAGAAATTCATGTGATAATAGAAGATATTGTAAACAATGCTTTAAACGAGGCTGAGATTGCTTATTTCGTTACGGGCGTGTATCACAATGGAATGTCAGTTAAAGAAATAATCTACTTAACTGAGGCAATGGCACATACAGGACAAATACTAAAATGGAAAGAAAAGAAAATTGCAGACAAACATTCAATAGGAGGAATTCCTGGGAATAGAACAACACCCCTAGTCGTAGCAATATGCGCTGCAGCAGGTATTACAATACCAAAAACTTCATCAAGAGCAATAACAACTGCCGCCGCTACAGCCGACGTCATGGAAGCTGTAACAAATATCTCTTTATCAGTATATGATTTACAAAAAGTTGTACGCAAAACCAATGCTTGCCTTGCATGGGGCGGCTCTCTCGGATTAGCTCCAGCAGACGACAAATTAATAAGAGTAGAAAAAATGCTTAACCTTGACCCAGAACCACAGCTCATTGCTTCAATTTTATCAAAAAAAATTGCAACCGGAAGCAAATTCATTTTGCTGGACGTTCCATACGGCAAAGGGGCAAAAGTCAGTTTTGCACAAGCAAAAAAACTAAAACAACATTTTCTAAAAATTTCTAATCATTTTAAATTAAATCTCAAAGTTGTTTTAACTCCTGGTTTTCAGCCAATTGGAAATGCAGTTGGTCCTGTTTTAGAGATGATTGATGTTTACAAAATTTTGAAAAGAAAACATGGAAGACCCCTTGATTTAGAAAAAAAATCAATCCTTCTTGCATCACACCTTCTTGAAATGACTAAAAAAGCAAAAAAAGGAAAAGGAAAAGAAATGGCAGAGAAAATTTTAGATTCTGGAAGAGCATTAAAAAAATTTGAAGAAATCATTTCTGCCCAGGGGAAAAAGAAAAAAACATTAAAACTTGCAAAGTTTAAACACAATATCCTCGGAAAACATTCAGGAAAAGTAAAATCAACAGATAACAAGTTAATTAACCATCTAGCCAGAATACTTGGTTGCCCGACAGACAAAGCAGCAGGGTTATATCTTTACAAGCATGTAAATGACAAGATAAAAAAAGGAGAAAAACTTTTAACTCTCTACTCGGAGTCAAAGAAAAAGCTCAACGCAGGAATTAAATTTTACAGGCAAACAAGACCTATAATCTTATCTTGATATTAAGTAAACCCTTCAACAAGAAATCCCCACAAGTAATCCTTCACTCAAGTAATCTGGTTTTATGATAATCTAATTGGTGGTTGGATATTAGTGAATCTATTAACGAAACTTTATATATTCCTCTTGTCAAATAATCAAATGTTCAAAAAAAGAAATTTGATGAAAGAATTAATTAACTATATAAAAAGGAATTTAAAAAAAGGATACACAAAAGAATCATTGCGTTGGGCTTTGATTAATCAGGGCTACTCAAAAATAGAAATTGAAAAAGCATTGAACCGCGTTGATTTAGAAATGGCTGAATCTGCCCCAATTCTAAAAACAAAGCCAGAGATAAAGTATGAGGTGGTTGAAGATGAACCAAAAGTTGAGGAAAAGAAGAGGGGCTGGAAAAGGTTTTTTGGCAAGAACCAGCCCTGAGTAGCATTGTAAAGTGAACAAGATTTGCAGAGCAAATTTATTATATCAACGGCAAGGATACTTCCACTCTAAAGCAGAGCGAGGAATTGGGTCCTCAAAATTTAATTGATAATCAATAAATCTAAGACACCAAGAATCCCAAATAATGCGATTCTTGGATGCGCTCAAGAATCTTTGGTTCTTGACGTAATTAAATATTAAATCTTTTCTTTGTGGATTTTGTGTGTCTGTTAACATTTTTGTTTTAGTTCCTGATACCTCGTCCTTTAGGGAGGGGTTGTTCATTTATAGTTTTTTGATGCGTACAACTTTTTTCCTCAAGAACTTTCAGTTCTTGACGGAAACCGATAAGGTTTCTTACAACGCCAGCGAGAGTGCTCGCTTTGAACTTCTGAAGTTGATAAACATTAGCCAGAATCTCAAAGCTCGTCGAACCTTCCACCGCCTGACCCTTCGAATCCTTGACGCCAGCGAGAGGATTCGAACCTCTGCTCCCGTGAGGGAATCGGTTTTCAAGACCGACGCGTTAGACCACTCCGCCACGCTGGCATACAAATATTCAGAGTTTTAACAACTTATAAACTTTTAGAATTAAACTCAGCACCCATCTGTCTCAATAAACCTCTTGCATCCTCTCGCTTCACCACTTGCCTCCATTTCACAAATTTAGGTCTTGAGAGATACATTGTATAACAATCGTCTCCGTTAGATTCTATTCTAACACATCCTCCCTTCTTTTAAAAGATACATTCTCCCATTCAAGTAATCAGGTTGATAATTATCCGTTTCTATTTTATAGGTAGAATACAGAAGTTGCAAATTTATAAACTTTTTTTGGTTCTAAAAATATAGAATCACTTTAAATATTTAATGTTATCTATCTCTCTTCACATCATGTTCCAGAACTGTCTGTCTTTCTGAAAGAATTGAGTCTTGGCTTTGGTCACTTGCTTTAAGACTATACAAAAAACAAGCCCCACCTACTGCCAAAATAGCTAGATATCCAATAAAACCAACCATTTCTTTCGTTCTTAATTTATCTTCTATTCTATCTTCCCTCATAAATCCTAAAAAACTATCTCCCTCTCCCCTTCTGTCTAAAGGAGTATATTTATCATCTCGTGTTTTCATACGTATAATCAAATAATCTCATTTAAATGGTTTATTATATCTCAACATAGATATTTAGAAATAATAATTCTTAACTCCCCTCTTAAAATAAACCTCTTTAGTTAACATTCTTAAGAATAGATTTAAGTAAACGTACCTTGTTGGTAAAATAAAAAACAATTAAAAGTTTAACCGAAGAGTGCTGATAAACCAGCAGCTGATTCGCTTGGCTTTTCTTCTTTCTTTTCTTCTTTCTTTGGTGCTGCCTCTCCTACTTGTGCAGGTGCTGCTGCTAACACACTCGCGTTTTCAAGTTCTGCCGCAATGTCAACGCCTTGCAAGCTCGCTATAAGTGTTTTAACTTTCGCTTCATCAATCTGCGCGCCAGTCGCAGCTATAACTTTTTTCAAGTTGTCCTCGTTAACTGGCTGTCCAAGCTTATGCAACAACAAAGCTCCATAAATATATTCCATTATTGACTTCCCTCCCTTGTATTTTTTTGAGCAAGAATTTCAGCAAGGTCTTGCGCCCTAGCTTTGTAATATCTAACCAATCTGCTAACTTCAACAGGTCCTTGAGAAGATAACATCAATCTAGAATTATTAATATCATTTGCTTTTAAATAATTTCTTGCTGTTAACTCAGTTGTAAACTGTGCGTCAAGTTCCCTTAATTGATCTTCGTTAGTCATTTTTCTTTCTCCTTACTTTCTTCAGAATTTTCTTCTTCCTTTTTCTTTTTAGCTGATTTTTCCCCACCTTTTTCCTCCACGCCCTCGCTCTCCGGCGTCTTTTCTTCTTTCTCATCGCCTTCTTTATCTTCCTTCTTCTCACCACCCCTCTCCCCACCGTCCGCATTCTTTTCACCCTCATCTTCTCCTTTCCCCCCAACCTTCTTCTCCAAAGCATTCTCCTCCTTCCCAGCTTTTGAAATAAAGTACTTAACAGTTTCTTTCACAACATAGTAAACGCCCACAGCAAAACCAAATGCTTTCCCAACAGATTCTCTCAATTCTTGCAAGGCTCCTTCTTTATCAATTTTAATTTCTGTATAAACAGTATCATCTTCAGCATCATAAGCTGCAATGGGAATAAAACCAACTTTCATGGGTGTAATATTTAACTTGCCCATGACATTTGCAACGTTCTCTTTGATAATTTCTCCTTCTTTAACAATTGTTGCTCCTTGTTTTATTGTTAATTTTCCGTTTTCAACTGTTACCTTCAGCCCCACACTTCCAAGTTCTGAAATTGCCGGGCCAGGTATCAAGTCAGTTGGACCAGCTTCAATATTAATATCTAAAGGAGCAATGTCTCTTGCCTTAGCTTTCGCTGCACTTTGATTATCACCCAACAAAGCAGAAAGTTCAAACGCGCCCACATCAGAAAAAATCAAGCAGACATCTGCGCCAACCTGCTTCTTGAGATTTTGTAAGGCTCCTTTCTCTATTCCAGATATCGACCTCAAAATTATAGATTTTTTAGCAACTATAATCTCAACCTTTCCTCTCAAACTTTTTTTTATTTTCTGAAACTGCGAAGCAGGCAAACTTTTTGTTGAGGCTACAAGAACAGTTCTGTTTGATTTTATTTTGTTAGCTATTTCAACAACAAGGTCTTTTTTGTAATCAGGTATTGATTTTTCTCTGATTGGTTTTTCTTTTTCCGCCATCTTACACTTCCACCCTCATCGGTTTACTCATGCTCAACTTTAACATAACATTCTTAACATTCTCTTTTTTCTTTGGCAAAGCATTTTCAATTGATTTGTAAACTGACTTGATGTTTTCAATTACCTTTTCAGAGTCCATACTTTCCTTTCCGACAACAAACTTAAAGCTGGCTTCCTTCAATCTGATTTTCAAAGAAGTAGAAATTTTATCAAGAGTTTCTTTTATTGCTTGTTCACTTTCTTGCATTATAACCCCTAATTGAGGAGAAGGCATTTTGCCCACAGGACCAAGGACCTTGCCAAAGTTTGTCGCAACTTTTGGCATCAAATTCCCAACAGCAATAAAATAATCATACTCCTTAACCAACTTCTTCAAAGCATTTTTCTCACCATACTTTTTGAACTCTGGCTCTGTGATTGTTTTCACAAGTTTTGACTTCTGTGTAAGAAACCCACAAACTTTTTTCTCCTTAACCTTATTTGGCAAAGTAACAACGAGATTCATCTGATCTCTCTTTAAATCTATCCCTTTAAGATTGATAATCAAATCTACTGTCTGGTCAAACTTGCGTTTCTTTTCTTCTTTCAGTTTTGTTAATGCTTCCTTTATATCCATTTTATCTCCTACTTCATACCCGCGCGCGCATAGAACATATCGCGCCAGGAAGTAGTTTAACGATAATTTATCTTGAGGATTAAGGTATTTAAGGTTTTCGCATCAGCTAAATTCTGGTACACTAACTAAAAATCCTTGCCTATACGGAGTTACAGTCACAAAAGGTGGTTGGTTACCTTCATCTCTAGAAGAAAAATATTCTCTTACAGCCCCTCTTACATCATCACAAATTGTACCAGCAGGAAGATTAGTAATTTCAAAATCACGATCAGGAGAAGATTTGCTAAAAACTTCTGCAGCCATTATCGAAGCTGCTGTACCAAGTAAAGGTACCATATCCCCGGTCAATTCTGCCACATCAGAATCATTATCAAGAGCCTCTCTGCATGTTCTAGAATAGTCCACAGTTTCTGCTGAAAACCTTCCTTCAAGAGATTGTCTCAGGGTCTGTTTTGTAATAAATCCCTTAGAAAATGCCTCTATAAAAACTTTTCTAAAAACTATTTCTTCTTCTTCCCTTTCTCTTCTTTCTTAGGCTCTTCCTTCTTCGCACCAGTATCAGCACCAGCAACCGGAGTAGCCCCAGCATCAGGAGTTGCAGGTGCACTAGCAGCCTCTTCAGTCTTCTTAGCTTCCTCCTCAGCCTTAGCAGCTTCAGCAGCTTTCTTAGTTTTCTCCTGCGTTGTTGAAATTTCCTTCCAGAATTCTTCTAACTCTTTTTTCTTTTCTTCTGATGGAGATGTTTTCTCATTCTGAATAGTATCATCATATTTCCCTTCTTCAATCTCCTGCTCGATTTCTTTTCCGTTTTTATTATCAATCAAAACACCCATTGAAACACAAGTCCCAACGACAAGTTTTACAGCAGACCTCAAATCCTTAGCAAGAAGAGTATCCTGTTTTGTTTTTGTAATCCCTAAAATAGTTTCAAACGCAATATTCCCTGCATAATTCTTCCCAGCTTCGCCAGAAGCCTTTTCCAATTTCAATTCTTTTTTAATTAGCTCTGCAACAGGAGGTGAAGAAACTTCAATTGTGTAAGTCTTTGTCTTAGTGTCAACATCCAGTTCAACCGGAACTTTAACTCCTTTAAATCCAGATGTCGCTTTATTCACATCTTCAATTACTTTTCCAAGGTTTATTCCCATCGGCCCAAGCTGCTGCGATACAGATGGTCCAGGTTTCATGTTCCCGCCGTCTACAATTAGTTTGACTTTCATCCCACCAACCCCTCGAAATCATCTTCTTTAATTTCTTCGTCTTCTTCTCCCACTTCCTTTTCACGCCGTATAACTTTGATATTATCTATTTTTACTGTAACTGGGATAGGCACTGAAGCTCCAAGAAGCGAAACAACAACCTCACCTTTCTGCTTGTCAATTCTGGTAACTTTTGCTTGCTCACCCTTAAATGTCTGTCCCATTATTTCAACAATGTCATTTATCTCAATGTTCATTTCTTCAACTTTTGGCTCTAACATCTGTTCTATTTCTTCGTACTGAACAGTCTTTCCGATAATCCCCTTGACATAGGGCAGATTAAACACAGCTTCTTCAGCAGACTCGCGATCAGCTGATTCCAAAACCATGTATCCTTTTAGACCATGCAGTTTTACAACAGAGAAAACATTCAAATCTTTTTTCTTAGCTCTGTCGCTGATCATCTCAACAGCCTTTTCTTCTTTATTCGTCGTAACCTTAATAATAAATATCATCTTATTCAAGCTCCGCTACCTCTAAATGATTAGAAGTAGATATAACTTAATGAAATTGGGGGTTTTTAAAATTTGCTATTAACCGGAAATAAACCTATCATGCGCTGCGTGCTTCTTGAGATCGTTCGGCCTCGTATCTCAAGATTTCTTCCACTATTGCTCTAGCTGGCTGAATTATCCTTTTTGCTGGGCTTCGTACATATGCTTGCACGCTGTAACTTTTTCTATCTCTTCCTATTAACCGCATTAATGGTGTTTTAACAAAAAGGAAGGCACTTAGGGGAATGTTATCATCTTGTTTAAAGAAGAAACAGCTGCTAAGAGGTGTTCCTGTTGTATCTCTAGCCGTCCTAAATTCTGTATACTAAGGAATATCAATTGATGCACCATAGCTCATGAAACCTAATTCAATCGGGTGACATTCTCCTGCAAAGTTTGCATCTATTGTCCCTAATTCTCTGCATTTTAACATTTTCTGCTTTACAAGAACAACCCCTTCGTCGTCAAGAAGATATCTGCTGGTTTTAGTCCGTGGGAGTCCAGTGGTATCTGTCCGCATAAGGCCTATTTCCCCATCATCTCGTGCGTCTTCACAGTCCATTGTGATCATGACTAAAATATATAGTTTATAAATTTTTCCTATTTTTCGGCTCCATCCGGAATAGAAAATTAGTTGAAATATGAAGTGCTGATTTGTGTATGTTATTAGCAAATCAGCACAAGAATAAGTTGCATCGAGAATTCATAAATCTTTACCATCGGCTTGGTTTGCCGCTCCATTTCAATCA
>JAHITZ010000041.1 GCA_018817405.1 Nanobdellota archaeon | reverse complement strand
TGATTGAAATGGAGCGGCAAACCAAGCCGATGGTAAAGATTTATGAATTCTCGATGCAACTTATTCTTGTGCTGATTTGCTAATAACATACACAAATCAGCACTTCATATTTCAACTAATTTTCTATTCCGGATGGAGCCGGTTATTGGAAAGTTTTAAATAGGGTAATTGAATTTAATTTTTATGAGAAAAGTTAGAAATTCTTGTTTTAAATCAGGTCTTGAATTGTTTAGAAGGGCCCTGATGTCTGTTTACCCAATCTTTGTCTCTTACCAAGAACAAAATCGAAGAAGTGTAGTTCAAGATAGTAATCCTCAAAATGGTCGTATTTCGAGAAGAAAGAAAGGGAAAATTAATGGAGGCCATGGAGGAAATTTAGGAGAAACTTTAGAGGGAATTGTCCTTTTTCCTCTTGAAGACCCTATTAGCACCTTTCTAGGTAGCATGGCTTTTATATTTTTACTTGGTTCGATAGGTCTTGCTTCTCACAGAGCTTATAGTGAATACCACCAAAGAGTACACGCCAAGAAATATGCTGAAACTGTTTTAATGGCTGACACAAATAGGGATGGTGTAGTAAAACATGACGAATGGGCTAAAGTTTTCCGAATGGTGGGTGGAAGTTATTCCGTTCGTGATCATCCAAGAGAAGTTTTGACTGTGGATCAAATGGACAGATACCGGGAAAAACGACTTAGGTTAAAAAAAGACCCATTCTAAAAACTTTAAAAATTGCATGTTAAATTTTAATTGATAATTAATATAGCTGACAAATAGCTCAATTGAAGTGTGCTCGCTAATTTGCTCTACTCGTCTTCACGCTCTGAGTTGATATTTAAAATTCTCTCGCGTAATCGCTCGCCTTTAATTAATAATAATTAACCATTATAAGAGGTGTTGCAAAGGGGGAGATAAATTTGGAAATTGCTGCGATTGTAATTTTAAGTGGTTAATTAAAAATAATTTATCAAAATAATTGTGTAACCAATTATTCTGCAGTTTAGTTTGTAAGGCAGGTTGGAGATTATTTCATTGGATAGTCTTTTTAATTCTTCTCGGTCTCTACAACATGACTTTAACACCGAGATTCTAACTTGCTTGTGGTTTTTTAGTGCTAACTCAAGGGCATGGAGAGTTCCTTCTGTAAGGCCTTGTTTGCCGATTTGGAATTTTGTTAGGGTTGGTTTCATTTTCGTGATGGACATTCAAGCGGACAATCATCGCATGTGACGCAAGATGGAATTTCTGCTGAGCTCTTTAGTGGTTTGGTTTTTCCTTTTATTGTGACTCCTCCTGGAGGTAAAGCAGAAAGTAATTCTTCTTGGCTAAAATGCTCTTTCAGAAGAACGTGAAATTTAGGAAGCATTTCTCTTTTATCAATCTTTCCAGGTGTTATTGCCAGTAATTTGTCTTTGTTTTTAACAGTGATTTGTGGGACTGCTCTTAATCTTCCTTCTTGTTTTGTTAACACTAAATTTAATTCTACAACTTTTCTTTCAATTTTTCCCTTAATTCCCCAAGTTCCTATCTTCATGGATTTTGTTTTGTATATCTTGGAGAGTGTAAAAATATCTACAGATGCTTGTTTGTTTTTTTCTTTCCATGCGCGGGAAAAACAAGCGGTGAAGATTGCTGTTTCTTCAATGTCTGATTTTAATGGTTTTTTCTCAGAGAGAATGGCTGCAAACGGGCTTCCTGGTGTGGAAGTATGCATTATAATGTAATCCTGTCTAGAGCGCTTTAGTTTTTTTAGAAGTTCGTCGTTTTGTAGAGAGGATTTACCGCCTACGACTAATTTCCCTGAAGATGTAAAGAACCATCTATATTTTTCATGGTTTAAAAATGGTTTTGGTTGTTCTGATTTCATTAAAAAAGAAGAAGTAGTGGGTTTTTAAGGTTAACTGAATAAGACTATTTAGGAAGTATTTCTATGTCCATGTATGCCGGTGGAAGATCTGTGCTTCCATCATTGGCAGTTATTTTCAAACGGAATGTGCAAGTTGGTGCTGTATCTGAAATTCCTAAACGGACATGGCTGGGATTTTCCATAATATTTCCCGCATTGAGAGTTATACCTGAACCAATGGATCCAACTATGATGCTTGCCTTCCCGGAATCAAGAGGGTGTTGCGTTCCACAACTTCCAATGCCATCTTTTTCAACCCTGTAAGAGAATGTTTTCGTCAAGAGATTATCAGTATTACGTATTGCTACAACAAACCCTTCATCTTGTGAACCTTGTTCTAATTTAATAATCCCAGAATCTGGATACAAAACAAGAACTTTATCTTGGTTTTCTGAAAATAATTTGTTTAGTTCGTTTTTAACACCTTGGTCAATCTCTTTAATGGCTCCCGTGGCTGTGCCGAAAATATTTTTAATTAAAATTATGCCCAGAATCAACATAGACATTGCTAGAACTATTATAACAACTGTTCCAATTGAAAGTTCAATTGCTCCTTTCTTGTTTTTTATTTTTCTTAGTTTATTGTAGTACATCTGTTTATACTCCTAATTTGTTGATTACATCTGTTAAGTAAACTGCGCTTATGATTAAGACGACAATGCTTAAGATAATCCCTATTATGGACAGGATTTTTCCTGACTTGGCCCAGCTGTTTGGAGCTCTTTTTTGCTGTTTTACTGCGAAGATTAAGCCGATGATTCCAAGGATGACTCCATTAACTGAGGCGAAAACTATGCTAAAAATTCCTAAAACTACTGATGCAATTCCGAAACTATTGTCTGCAGAAGTTTGTTTTTTTGCAGCCTCTTTTTTCATTTAGATAAAAAGGGCAATTGTTTTATAAATGTTGTGATTATTTTACAGAAAGTTTATGACTCAAAATATTTTTACATTATGCTGAATGTTGATTGATTATGCTCCGAATGTACTTGCGTGTTCAAATCGGTGTTTTAAGTTATCTCTTATCTTTAAATGTCTGTAAAATCCGTAGAGCAAAATTGTAATTGTTAGAGCTGCAAAACTAATATTGAGTTTAAAGGCAAGATAGAGAGGAATGAGCGAAACCAAGATATAAACTAATGTGCATACATCAGACCTTAATAGTCTAACTTGGTGCAGTAATTTTAGTTCAGGGGATAACATTCGATATTTGGTTGTGAAATCCCAGTCGTCTATTTTTTTCTTTTTTTCATCGTCCTCTTTTTGAGTCTTTTCCATGAAAAATCCTTGTTTTGAAAGTTTTTAAGGATTTGTGAGGGGGGATGTATATTTTTGTTTTGTTCTATTCCGAAATGGGGACACGGGGAATCGAACCCCGACGGCACGAGCTTCAGTCGTGTGCTCTCCCATTGAGCTATGTCCCCCCTACAAAATATTGAGAGATTAGAGGTTTTAAATGTTTTTGGAGCACGAATAATTATTTATATTAAGATTTCTCCTTTAGATAATGCCAATAAAGGACTATCAAAAAGAGGTAGATGAATGGGTTAAACAATTTGAACCTCCTTAGTGGAAACCTCATGAAATTTTAGCAAGATTGTCTGAAGAGGTTGGGGAGCTTGCTAGGGAAATTAACCACATTTATGGCCCTAAGAAAAAGAAAGCCGATGAAGAAACTAGAGAAATGGCTGATGAAATGGGGGACATTTTCTTTACTCTTATTTGTTTGGCCAATTCCCACAATATTGATTTGGATGAAGTGATGAATCGAGTTCTTGAGAAATCAAGAGTTAGGGATAAGGATCGGTATGAGAAGATTTAATTTTGTTTAAATATATTTTGCCTATTCTTTATAGGGAATAGTTAGCTTAATCTCTGTTGGAATTAATCCTTCTCTTCTTGCAGCCACGGCAGCTGCTTCAATTATTGTATTAATAGCTCTTTCAGTTTTTGGATCATAACCGGCTATTTGAAGAGGAAGCCCGACAGCATAAGTAGCCCCTTCTGGTCCAATTTTCCGAGCAATAGAACCATCAGAATTATCCCTAACAACAGCTGCCAATCTTTCTTCTCGTGATAAGCCAGTCATATCGGTAGGTTTTATCAAATTCAATTGTGCTATTACTTCAAGTTGATTTGCCATAGACTAACTCAAAATTAAGTCTATATAAATCTTTCTATTTTTGTAACTATTAAGTCATAACAATTTGTTTGGTTGCATTATTTTCTTTATGTTAAAAATAAAATGTGAGTCGGAAATAGGCCGGGTTCTGTCGAATCTTGTTTCTCTTGCGAGACAAACGGTTCGTGCTGGCATCTGTCTAAGCCCACGGCTTTGGTGGTTGCATCAGCGAAGATAGCCGTTTCATCCAATCTCTCTCTTCGTAGATTCCCGCATGGTTCATTTCTCTGAGAGAGCGGTGGCGTTTCTGTTCCAGAGCTGTGCCTCGCGACACTCGGCTTTTCAACCGATCGCTTTTCACGATGCCCGGACCTTCCTCAGAACTCAACAATCATTTCATCGTTTTGCGATTTAACGCAAGGGTTCCGAAGCCAGCTATCCAACTCACTTAAATAAAGGTTTGAGAGGGTTTTTAAGGTTTTTGGAAAGTTTTTTCTGTTTGCTTAATCATAATTATGTTACCGTGACAACAAAAATTATTATCAAGAAACAATTAGAAAAATTATTAGAGGATAAGTAAGAGATATTGAAACCAAATCCCAATTAATTGCCGACTAGCACACCGTATTAGTATATCAATAATAAATCTCTTGTGGCAAGGAGATTGTGTTTTCCGACGGTAATATTGGTAATTATTCTAAAGTACAAAAGTAACATTAATGCGGTTAAGTAGAGATTACCTTTTTAGTTTAACAGCGTAAGTCGCACAAATAACCTTTTCTTTTTATACAGGGTTACTACGAATTATATGTATCGGTTCATGACATTTGTTGATTCCTATATATCTCTATCCAAAATTTCTTTTTTAAATTTAGCATTGTGCTAAATGTCTATTTTGATGAATTATTCTCCATGCAACTCCTCACTCTGAATAGCCCCGTGTGCAATGGAATTAATTTTATCATAGAAGTCCATGACTAAGCCTGCTGGAATGTTTAGAATCACTTGCAGGTTTCCGTTGGAAAGCCATTCTTCACTTTCTTTGTATTCCTGCAAAGCGCCGTAGAGCTGGCCGGTGTATTGAGCAGGGACTATTAACTTTATCCTTTTTGTTTCAATTTTAATTGGTATAACTTCTTTTAATTTCTTAACTAAGTCAGCCATTTGTTTTTCAGCTGGGCGAGAGTCAAAATTGAAATGGACTTCATTAATCGCTGCTTTGATTCTCTCTTCAGTACATGGTCTGCTGTTTTGGTCTGTTGCGTTTTGAAGAAGGAGAGAGATGACTTGTTTGATTTTTTTCTCGCGTTCTTCGTCGCGATATTCTTGCGTTTTTTGCACTTCGCCTTTTTGGATTATTTGTTTTGCTATTTCATAAATATCAATTGTGCCAAAGGCGCTTTGTAAGTCAGATTGAGAAGCGACTGTTCCTTTTTTTAGGTCGTAGTAAATTTGCGGGGACTGCAAAGCTAAAGTAATGTTGCCTTCGCCGGATTTTACTTTGAGGGCTTCATTCAAGTCTACGTTGATTTCGTAGTGTTTTTCTTTTATTCTTATTCTTGCTTCGACGTTTGTCATGTTGTTGTAAAGGATGTTGGGTTTTTAAGAATTGTTATTATCTCCTTGTGCCATATCTCTTCTCGGCGTCAGTTATGAGATTTCCTACTGTTTCTGGAGAATAGCCCCCTCCAAATCGGACTCCGAACTGCAATTCAAACTCGCTTAACAAAAACTGCATATCTGGTTCTCCTGCCTTGAGATCCCCTGCAAACGTTGCTTCATCTGCTGGTGCTTCCCTCACGCCAGGCAATGTTTCGAATATTACTGTTCTTGCTCCTTCTCTAGTAAAATCCATTTTTTATTTTAATATCCTGTGGGTAATAAAGATTGTTATTGTGGATTGTTAGAAAAGCTTAAAAACACAGCATTGTATTCCCTTTTGTTAAATGAGGACTCTCTAACAATGGACACAACAAAATTAAAAACGCTAAAAAACTTTCAGTTTTTGGCGCTTCAAGAATCAGAACTTCTTACAGTTTTGAGCATCCAGTTTAGAAGGAGTGTGGACTAAAGTGGATATGCCATCAGAAATGCAGCATCAAGTAATGGGATATGACAGAGCTGCGACTATGTTCTCACCCGACGGGCACTTGTTGCAGGTTGAGTATGCGGAGAAAGTTGTTAATTTTGGAAGCGCCAGTATTGGGATTAAATGTAAAGACGGGATTATTATTGTGGCTGATAAGAGAATAAGGGACAAGTTGATTGATATTGAGTCGGCATATAAAATATTTGAGATTGATGAACATATTATTGCAACCTCTGCCGGGATTCTTGCAGATGCTCGCGTGCTTATTGACCACGCCCAGGTTTTAGCGCAGCAAAATAAGGTTACTTATGGTTCTCCGGTTGAGCCAATTATTATTATGAGAATGATTGCTGACAGGAAACAATATTTTACGCAGTTTGGCGGGGCAAGGCCATATGGTGTTTCTATTATGATTGCCGGAGTGAACAAGGGAAAGCCGTATTTGTATGCTTCAGATGTTTATGGCAATCTTTTCACATACAAAGCAAATGCTATTGGGGAGAATGACGAGAAGATAAAAGAAATTTTGAGAAAAGATTATAAAGAAGGATTAAGCATAGATGAAGGAATTAGATTCTGTTTAAAGATATTCAAAGAAGTTTTGGGCAAGAATTTTGATTTGGACAGGTTTGATGTTGGTTTTATCAAAATTGGTGAAGAAAAATTAAAGAGGATGCAAGGGGATGAGTTGAAGAAGTTTGTTAAGTGAAATGAAATTTAAAAAGTAGTTGGGGGATACAGATTGTTTTAGGTGTGGTGATTGGAATAGTAAGTTTTAATTTTGTTATGGAAGCAAATGTTGTTAATAATGAATTCATCCCTTATAATCTTGGATTGTTATTATTTGTTTTGGGAATTTTAATTGTGATAGCGATTTTACTTCAAGGAATTGTGAATCTAAAAAAGAATTAGGCAACATTAAACAATTTTCTGAAGATTGTCGTGAAGATTATGCTTGCGATTATGTATGCCCAGAACCATCCAAGGAAGCCGAAGATTTTTACAGGGTCTGCTGTGAAATAATCATGGAACCACCTGAAAAAAAGGATGATTGGTATCGATGTATACATGATAGGTCTTAGAGTTATTTCAAATGTTCTTGGAATAAATTGAAATTGTTTCTTTTGGAGCTCCATCATCTTGCCAGGGTTGTCTTTGTATTTTTTTATTTCTTCTTGCAGTAATTTTTGTTCTTTCTTTATCTGTCTTAAAGTTTCCTGGTCTGTTGTGTATTTTTGAATTAAAATTATAAACAAAGAAATTACTGTTGCAACAGATGCAATGCCTACGTTAACATTCCAATCTAAAAGTTTGCCTGCTGTTGGGTCTAAAACATAATGCACTGATTGGCTGATTATCGGGACCTTGTTCCAGAATACTGCGATTGCTAGGCTGATTACAACGACTAAAAACAAGGACCTCATTGATTTATTCATTTTCTTTTTGCAGAGAGATTAAGAAGAGGGGGTTTTTAAAATTATTTAATTAGGTTGCAACTGAAAAGAGCTCGGTTGATTAAAAAAACTGTGGCTAATGATTAATGGATTTAATATTTCTGAAAAGTGTTGAGATTGAGACGATTGGATCGGAGGGATTAATTTTATTGTTGTTCAATATTTATCTTGATTATGAATTGTATTTAATAAAATTGCGAAATAGTATTTATTAACAAGGGATTAGATTAACTTATTACTGGATGATCTCCTATTGGATTATAATTTATGGGGGGGCTTTAACCCATAAACTTCCTCAACGAAGGATGCATGTCAACTGCATGCTCTTGTGCAATTCCTTGATAAAGGTTATACATAATCATAATTGCCAGCAAGATGGAAGTTCCTCCAGTGAGTGCGCCGAGCAAATTTGCAACAGAGGCAAGCGCTCCAATTGCCAACCCCCCCATAATTGTCAAGGGCATTATGTATCTTTTTAGTATTGATTCCAAAACCCTTGGATCTTTTCTAAATCCTGGGATTTGCAAACCAGAGCCGAGGATATTTTTTGCCTGAGATGATTCGTCCATGCCAGAAGTTTTTACCCAGAATACTGAGAATATTGCTGCGAATGTCATATAAAATAAAAGATGGATTATGCCTTGTAGAACAAAACTAGATTGAAAACTTCCGCGTATTACTGCTTCTACAAGATTTGTGCTAGAAATCCAAAAGGAAAGGCCTGAAATTGGTCTTCCATCGGAAAAACTTCCAAGAAAGGTTGGATGCCCGAGCCAGTTTTCTATTAAACTTCCGAACAACTGGATATTTGCTGCAAGAGCTGCGACTAAAATAACAGGGATAACTGAAGAATAGAAAAATGCTAAGGGCCATTTTACCCCATAACCCCTGACTCTTTCATAAGTTAAGGGGATTTCGACTTTCAAAGACTGCGCCCAAACAACTCCGAGGAAAATGGCTGCTGTTGCAACTATTGCAGCTATTGACGTGAGTGCGTCTCTTGGAGCGCCGTTGATAACAGACTGGATTATGACAAGAAGATTGCCTGAACATGGAGTATTTGAAAAATCAAAAAGGCAGTTTTCCCCACTTGGGCCTATGAATTGAAATAGTCTATTGAACAAAGTCCAGGAAACTCCTGCAACTATGAAAAGAGAAACCCCTCCGCCGTTTTTAAATCCGTATTTTTGGAGAACCTCGTCCATGTACATAATTACCAATCCTCCAAGAATTAACTGGAAAATCAGAATTCCTGTGAAGCCTGGTGCTGCCTGTAAACCCCCCATGACTACATAAACAATTGCTTCAAAGATTATGAAAAAGATGACGCCTATTTTTTGCAAGCCCTGAAAATATCTTTTTCCTTCTTCTGTTTTTGTGTCTATGTTCAGGATTCCAGAACCAACAAGCAATTGCAAAATAATAGATGACATAACTATCGGACCAATACCTAAGGAAATGATGCTTCCGAACTGTGATGCAAGAATGACTTGTAAAAACTCTAAATTTCCGAGGGCATTTTTTGACAGTCCGTAGAGGTCAATGTTTGCTAAAATAAAGAACGCTGCGAGGATTATCAAAGTCCATTTTAGTTTGGCGTTGAAACTAAGTTTCTTCTCTATTGGCTTTTTAACTTCTGGGAGGTTATACAAAATATTTTGTAGTGGTGAGGCCATGTTCTATACAGAGTGATAGAAAAAGAGGGTTTTTAAAATTTGAGTTTGGCTCCAAAAAATCCGCCTGGACCTAAAATATTATGAGTTGCGTTTAATCTACCCTTTTCTTCTTGTAAACAATTCCTACCCCAAATATTCAAAAATCCAGCAGCTGGTTCTTCTGGCATGAACATATTTCCTTGAACATTAATTCTAATATTTTTGGTGCCATAAACTTCTTTGTGTTTTTTAAGATATTTTCTTGCTCTATCTTCTCCTCCTAAAAAAGGTATTGTTTGGGGATGTTCTAACGCTCTTTTGACGGGAACTATTGAATTTATATTTTCTTCATTAAAACTGCCATAATCGACCACAAAAACCCGTTCATTGTCCTCCATTTTAAGTAGCCTTTCAAATTCTTCCATAGGGATAATTCCAAAACCTTGGCCTACAACTCTTTTTGCTTCAATCACCCTTTTTATGTTTTCTGGGACAGAGAAATGATGAGGTATATGAGCATAAATTGCTACTGGATTTTTCTGTCTTGTTTTTCCTAAAATTATCATGCTTAATGTTGCAGCACCTGTATCAAAAATTGTTGAATCTCTTGGAGACACAATTTGCGCATCGAGATATTCTGGCATGAATAGGGCGGTGTATCCTTTTGATTGGCATTCTGCTAAAGATTTATCCATTGACCCCATAGTTGAAAAATGTCTCCCTTCGCATACAACTGGTGTTGGTATAAATTCTCCCATAGAATTTCTTAACGAATTCTCTTTATAAAGTTTACTACTTTATAATTACTACATCTCCACCAGCTTTTTTAACTTTGTCTATCGCGGAGCTTGAAGCTGCTGATGCGTGGATTGTTAATTTTTCTTTTATTTCTCCAAGACCGAGAATTTTGTGGCCTGTTAGTTTGATTTCTTTTTTTCCTTTGAACTTATCCTGGATATCTCTTAAATTAATTGTTTTTAATTTTAGGACTTGTTTTTTTCTCAGTGTTTTGCTTTTACCGAACGGATAAATGGTCAGGTTTTTTTTATGGTCTGCTCTTTTGCCTGTTCCTGCCTTGCCAACGCCACCCCTATGACCTGAGCCTCTGGCTTTTTTCTTAAAACCGCGGCCGTGCGTGTGAGTTCCTCTTGCTCGTGAAACTTTTTTTCTTTTTTTAATCATCTTCTTCATCCTCTTCGCCTGGTTTTAAGGATAAAACATTTTCTTTCACTTTCTCTTCTACCATTTCTTCCGGAACTTTTATAAAACTTTCAATTGCTTGGCATCCAGAGCATTCTTGCGGAGGATATTGCCCGTACTCTATGTTTCCACATTCACATTCCCAGACAAATCCTTTTGAGGTCATTATAACATCCTCCTTAGGAGGTCATTTATTTTTTCTTTATTATCTCCGAGGACTCCTTTCCCAACGCCAAAATGTTTTTTTGATTCAATTCTTTTTCTTGGAGGATGAAGTCTAAAGAAAGGTTTTAATCCGAGATCTTTAAGGTTTTTTTTGTCTAGCTGGGATGCGGTTTTTTCTGCATCTATCTTGGTTCCTGATTTGAGGGGCCGACCTCTTTTTTTAATTAATTCTATCAAGGTCTCTTTATTTATACTACCGAAAGATACATAGTTTCTAATTTTTTTTAATAATTTTATTATTTCAGTTGTTGGGGGCAATAAAACCGCAGAATATTTTCTTCTAAGACCAAGTCTGTTAAGAGTTTCTCTTATCCTGCTGGGAACTCCTACAAGACCGGATATTCTTATTACTGCTATCATTGTAACCTCAGCTCTGTTGTTTTTTCAAGAGCATTCATGCATGCTTTTGCCAGATTGAAAGTTGTTTTGGTGTGTCCTTGTGTTTTAGCATAAATGTCTTTAATTCCTGCGAGCTTTAGAATCTTTTTACATTCGTCGCCGATTGCAAGACCTGTTCCTCTTGGAGCTGGCCAAAGAGTTATCCTATTGCTTCCGCATTTTCCCTGAACCTTAAATGGAACTGTGTGTGGTTTGCTGTCTTCTTTTTCTTCTTCAGGAGATTCAAAACCAAGATTTATTTTTGTTATGTTCAACTTCGCTTTTCTTACTGCTTTTTCCCTTGCTGGAAGTGTTTCAGAAGCTTTTCCAAAACCAACCCCGATGTGACCATTTTTATCTCCTGCAACAGCCATGGCAGAAAAAGATAAAACATTTCCCTCCTTGGTTTTTTTCTGGGTTTGTCTCCAAGCACGCCTTTTGCCCCCTCCAAATTTTCCTTTAGCCTGACCGATTAAAATTAACTCAGTTTCTATACTTAAAAGAGAATCAACAATTTCAGCTTCCAGGATTTTCTTTCCTTTTTCTAATATCTTGTCTATTTCTTTTTCTTTTCCTGTTTTTACAAGTCTTCCAAGAATTGTTTTAGGTATCCAAGATTCTAGAGCTAGCCTTGTATCTTCTGCTGGGTTTCTTTGGCCCCTTCTGAATCTTCCCTTTCTTTCTTCTTTTGGTTTTTCAACTTCTTTTTCTTCTACTTTTTCTATTTCTTTTTCCAGTTTTTCAATTTCCTCTGGAACAGCTTCAACAAGGTCTTTTGGTTCATTTTTTGTTTCTTTAATTGCCATGTTAGATATTCTCCTTTACTTTTTCAAATATGGTTTTAAGGTTTTCGTTTTTTTCAATACGGTCAATTGAAGGCAGTGCCTTTTCACTGTGTACAACCTTTAAGCCTGCGTCTGTTGCTCCTTTTAAAACTGCGTAAAGTCTTCCCATCTGGATATTTCTTTGCAAACCAATATCAAGCACCACTTCATTTAGTTTTGATTTTAATTTTTTGACTAATAAAAACCCTGTGAGGTATGCTGCCGGAAGACTCTTTAAACTTCCTGCCTTTTCCTTAGGCCAACCTTTTTGTAATAATTCTATTGAATTCGCTCTTACTATGACTCTGTCTTGTGCAACATCTGATTCAATAATCTGAACAAGTATATAGCGATTTGTTTTCCTGACTACTAGTCTTGGTTTTTCTGATTTTAACAAAGCAAATCTTGTTTTATAATCAGTTTTTGCTTCTCTTCTTCTTCGTCTTTGTGTTTTTGGCATGTTTCTTTACTCCTTTTTCAGTTTTTTCAGTTTCTAACTGTGCGAGCCGTTCTTTCATGTGGGCAAGACTTCTAAAATTGCTTGCTCTGATTTCTTTTCTTAATCCTTTAAAATCTTCTAAGGAAATTTTTTCTTGTTTTCTTAAACTAAACAAGTGGGTTCTTAGTTTTCGTGTTAAGGTTACATAGTCTTTTTTTCGCGTTTTTACTTTTTTCTTTATACTTCCTGCTCTTCTTCTTGTTCTTCTTTTCTGTTTTTTCCTTCTTGATTTTTTTTCTTTTATTATGATAACTCCTGATTCTTTCAGATCTTTGATGTCTTGTTTTGTTATTGCTTCTTTTAATTCAGGTAAGCGGGCTGTATTGAATATAACTCTGTTTTTTCCTATTTTTAATGTGCGGGCAACGAGGGCTTTCTTTTTTTCTAGTTTCATACTTTAACCTCCTTAACATTTAAAATCTTGATTTTTTTCTCTTTAGCGTGTTTTATAATTTCTAGTTTTTTCTTTGCCCCGACTCTTGCGATGATTGCTATAAAATTTTTTCCCATCTCGCTGAGTTCTTTAAGATTATGGACAAGGACTGGCTGGAGGTCTTGGATTTTTCCAGATGTTTTTCTTGGTTTTTTATAACCGACAGAAACGCTTGCTGAGTAGGATTTTCTTTTTAATCTCATTTTACTGTCTCTGCCTTTTGGTTTTCTCCATTTTTGTAGTTTTTTTCTGTTCTTTCCAATTTTTGAATATCTTTTAGATTCCTGCCTTATGAATTTTTTCTTTGTCATTGTGTTTTCCTCAGTGGTTTTTCAACTATGTAGATGCCATCTTGGTAAATTCTTTTATCTTTGCTTTTTATTTTTGTGGATTTTTCTAAGTTTGCCGCAGTTTGTCCTGCAGCTTCTTTTTCGTAAGAAGAGACCTCTATCTTCTGACCTTTTATTTCTACTTCTACATTTGGCAGAATTTTTGCATGTCTCGGAACTTTTTCTCCAAGAAAGTTGCTTATAACGAGATAGGTTCCTTCAACTTTCAAGGTCATAGGAAAATGAACATTGCAAGATTCTAATTTGTAAACAAATTTCTCTTGTAAACCAGAAAACATGTTTTTTATATGCGCGATGTTAGACTTAATTGTTTTATAGTTCCTTTTGTTACCTTTTTTGCAGTTCAGGGAGATTTCGTTGTTGTTTATTTTTATTTCTGTTCCAGGGAGAGATATCTTTCTTTCCATGATTGTTGAATCTTTTGTGCAAGTTAATATTTTGTTTATGTAACTACAGGAAATGCCTTCTGGGATTTGGATTTTTTCTTGGATTGGGTTTTTCATTTTAATAAAAATAAGCAATTAAGCTCCCTCCCAGGTTTTTATCTGAGGCTGTAAGGTGCGTCATAAGGCCTTGTGAAGTTGAAATGATTAAAATTCCGAGATTTTTTGAAGGGAGATATCTTTTGATATACTTGTCTATGTCTCCGACTTTGATAATAAATCGTGGTTTGATTGCGTTACAACCGTTTAGTTTACCAAGGTTAATATTTAATTTTGTCCCATCAGCCTTATAATTTTCTACATAGCCTTTTAGTTTGGCAATTGCTAAGATAGAGAGTAGAAGTTTGGAATGTTTTTTTACTTCTACGACTTCTTTTCCTGCTCTGCGAATGTTCATCATTTGATTTAGCGCGTCTGCTACTGTGTCTTGGCTCATACTGCTTGGCCTCCGTGTTGATAAATATATCTGCTGCTAAATTCCTTCATTGCGCCAAAAAATACTTCTCCCATTAAATCCATCATGGGTTGATAATCACCGGAAGGCAAACGGCGAACTGAAGAGAGATAACAGTTAGCTGAAGTTTCGATATCGATTACTGCTTGATGGATTCTTCCATTTAGCATATTCTTTCTCGCGCTTTTTAGAGATTCTTGCATCAATCTTAGATGGCTACCAAAAATAGACAGTGCGTTAGTTATGCTATGAGTTTTCAATAATAATATTCTCATTTCTTCTATATCTGGTTGTGGTTGTGTTTCTGTTGTCATTTTAACTGTATTTTTTGAAGCCGATTTCTTCTGCGATTTCGCGGAAGCAGTGTCGGCAAAGGTTTAGATTATATTGTTTGAGGTGAGCGCCGAATCGACCGCAGCGTTCGCATTTTCTTGCTGCGATGCCGATTTTTCTTTCCTTCGGCTTGTTATGTTTCAAAAACTTCTTCATGACTTTGGGTTTGTTCCTTAATTGCTTTGTTATTTTTTTCCAATCGCTTGCTGTCATTTTATTACTTCTCCTTTTGAAACGGGCGACTCAAAATCTGCAATACGGTATCCTTCTTCATCAACAGATTCTGTAATATCTTGAAGTTCTTTTCGAGTTTGGGGGACATAAAAAATTGGAACATGTGTTTTCTCTTTAGCAAAATCTAGATTAGCCCTGTATCTTAATCCTCCCCGCCTTGATAACTCCATCTCATTAATATCAGAATCGACAACCCTTTCATCGTAAATTATAACATATCTTCCTCCATAAACTTGCATTAATTCTTCTATATTATTTTTAAAATATTCTGCCTGTGCTTTAAAGTTCTCCTGTCTTCCTTCAACTAACCTTTGTTGTGCTTGTGTTGCTGTCATTCTTCTTGATACCTCCTTGGGATGGGAAACATATTTCCATCAAAGTTCACTTCATCGGCGAGGCACAGAAAATCGTAAACTTCTCTTATAGGGCTAACAAAAATTGCTCTCTTGCGCATAAAGTTAACATCAAGAAATGATCCTTGAAATTCGGCTTTGTAGGTTCTCCCACTATGTTGAAACATTACAGTTTCACCGGTTTCAAAATCCTCTAAAGGCACCCATCCACTCAATACTTTTATCGGTTTTTCTTTAGTTATGGTCATTTTATTCTATTTCTGTATCGAAATTTTCCTCCATGTATTCTATTATTTCTTCTGACTGGGGATATTGTCTTTCTGGCACTTTTCCTTTTTTTATTTTTTTTCTTTTTACCCTTATGCCTGCACGGGTAAAACATGCCGTTACATTTAATCCACGAATGCCGATTTCCCTTTTGTATTCTGCCCCAGGAATTTCAATGTATTCCTTGATTCCAAAAGAAAAACCGTTTTCTGCTATTTGTTTTTCGTTTAGTTCGTTGTCTATTGCTCCGAGAAGTTTTTTTAAAATTTCGAAGGCTTCTTTTCCGCGCAAGGTTACTGCGGTTCCAAGAGGAAGATTTGGTTTTACACCAAAGTTAGGAATTCTTCTTTTTGGCCCCGCCTTTATAATTTGCGCTTTCTTTCCTGATAACATTTCCAAAAGCGTTTGTGATTTTTCTAAGTTGGGACCTGTAGCTCCGCAACTAAGCACAACTTTTTCTAACTTGATTTTTCTCATTGGGTTTTGTTTTTTTACTTGGACTGTTTTTTGTTCTGTCATAGTACAATCACTCCATTCTTGTCTAATTCAGTTTCAATGTCCTTTTCTTTAAGTTTTATTTTTGCTTTGTTATCCTCGATGAATTCGACTTTTCCTTTTTGCCCTAAGAATTTGCCTTTGATAACAATGCATTCTTTTCCTTTTTCAAATGGAATGTGTTTGGTTATTTTTCCTTCGTGGTCAAGGTAAATAGTATCTTGGGTGTTGATTTTTTTATCTGAAGAAAGAATGTTTGAGCCTTCGTGCAGATTTAGCTGTATCTTTTTTCCTTTCAGGACTTTTTTGTTAATCACTTTGCATGATCTTTCTTTATTTTTTGTTTCTTTGAATACAAATTTTCCGTTAGTGGTTAATGTCAAGAGGTATTGGTTGTCAGCATCGAAAAGGTTGAACAATTTGATGCTGTCTCTGTGATCTTTAACTTCTCTCCCGTTTATTTTTAACAGTTTTTGTTTAATCATTTCTTTTACTTCATGAGTTGTATTGGCAAGGTTTAACATGTCCCTCACAGCAATCACAACAGGGACAGAGTTTTTCAAATGGGAGAGAGACCTAGCTACGTATTTTGTTCCTTTTCTTGGTATTGGGATTTTTTTATTAACCTGAGACCTTGTTTGGTGCATTTTTACTTTCCTCCCCTGGCTTTGTTTTTTGAATTTGTTTCTTTGTTCTATCTAAGATGGCAATTCTTTTTTTGTCGTCTATATTTAGAGTTTGAATTTGTAGAGATGAAGGATGGAAATAAACATTGACTTTTGTTCCGTCTTTCTTTGTTCTCTGAATGTTTTCTAAAGCAATTCTTGTTCGTTTCAAATCAATGGTTGCAACTTTTGCTTTTTTCTTTTTGAAACTGCCGCGCATAACAAGCACTTCATCGCCTTTTCTTAAAGGGATGTTTCTCTTGCCATGTTTCTTTCTTAATTCTTTTGAAAGTTGGGCACTTAAAAACTTATGCTTTGTGTGAAGTGGAGCGTTTGCTTTGTATTTGCGCTGCTTGCGAGGTTGTTTGCTGCTTATCCATGAAGTTGAGAATTTACTTTTCATTTTATGCTGTGTCCTCCATATTCTGGTTGTTGAGATACAAAAAGATCTACTCTTCTCAGATAATGGCCTGAAGCCCCTTGTTCTTGTAAACGGTTCCTTATTGATAGCGGTGCTAACCTTATATTTCTCCATGATTCGGTTGCCTCGTCTTTCATTCCGTTTCCCTGATAATTAGCAATTTCAGCTAGACCGTCTCTCATTCGTGTAATCCATTGACTTACTAATTGTGCACTTTTTGAAGGTGCGATTGCATCCCTTACTGTATGTAGTATACTTGTGAATTTCATAATACAAACTGAGCAATTTTAGCAACTTGCTGCCAGCGCTCTTGTACCTCCCTTGCAACAGGACCTTTAATTTGAGTGCCCTTTGGATTTCCTTTGTCATCTTTGAGAAGTGCGACAGCATTGTCTTCAAAACAGATTCTTTCTCCGGTGAGGCGTCTGCATGGTTTTCTTTGTCGGATTACAACGGCATCAAAAACCTGTCCTTTCATATCTGGCTTTCCCGCCCGAACAGAAACTTTGACCCAATCAGCAAGCTTTGCATATTGCTGTCTTTTTTTTGTGGATTTTCCATGTTTAACTCCGGTGATTCTTACTACTCTTGCTCCGCTATTGTCACTAGCTAAAACCATACTGCCGATGTTTAAACCGCGTGTTGCTTTTGCGCTTATTGCCTTTCCTGAGATTATTTTTGATTTTGCCATTTTATGCTACCTGTCCTTCTCCCACCAGATTAATAGTTACGTCAATTCCTTTTTTTGAGAGGTGTTTTTGAATTACACTTAATTCATTTCTTGAGGCAGGGATTATCTGAAATTTGTTGCGGTTGTGTGATCTTCCAGGCCTAATTACAACTTGTTTTATGCAACCCCTCTCTAGTTTTGGTGCTAATTTTCTTGCTAATCCAGAATATCCTCCTCTTGTATTCCCAGAATTAACAGTTCCAAATACGTAATCTGAGTTATTTGCTGGTTCTGTTAATTCGGTTGCTGTGTATTCTTGGAGACTTCCTAAATTTCTCGATTTTTCAAAACTGATCTCTAAATGTAATTCTTGTTTTGCCATTTTATGCTGCCACCCCCTCCGATTGTTTCATACTATCAACATAAGACCGAGTGCGGTCAATAAATTCCCACATGTCTATAATTTGTGTTTCAACTCGTGAAAATCCGCGAAAACTGTTATATTTTTGGATAAAAGCCGTTACATCTTTCTCGGCATCTTTTAAAGCTCTTGCTACCTTGGGAATTCTATTTCTATCTGCGTTGTAAAGAGAAGATAGGCAGTATCTGTCTACCATTTTCTCAGTTCTATCTAAACTTCTAATTAGTTTTTTCATTTCCCTTCCTCCTCTTTTTCATTCGAGTTTTCTGGATATACGGACTTGAGTTTCTCAATAATAATAAAATGAATTATCTTGCTTAGTGGACGGCATTCCTGGACTTTGATAAAATCTCCGACATGAATTTGGTCTGCCATTGTATCGGGCAAGCGGGCGTGGATTCTTGTTTTTTTCTTTAGGAAACGCTCGTATTTGGGAATTTTAATTGTGCGTTCAAATTCAATGCTGACTCTTTTAGGAAATTTTCTTGTAACTCTACCTTGAAATGTTCTTCCCCTTGTGGAAATTCCAGGAGTTTTCACTGGGTTTTTTGTTTCTTTTAATTCCTTTTCTATTGTTTCTACTGCTTTCGCTGTTTTCTTTGCTTTTTCTTTCATTTTTTACCTTGATGTGGATTTAATCGCTTATTACTTCTTCTGCAAATCCCAACTTAACAAGGATGGGCTTTACTTTTTTTCTGTGGTCTCCTTGCAGTTCAACAACACCGTTTTTTGCAGTGCCGCCGCAGGCTAGTTCTTCTTTAAGGCGTTTTGCAGTTGCCTTGATGTCTACATGCTTGTCAAAACCCTCGACAAGTGTTATTTTTTTTCCGTATCTCCTTGTCTGGGTTGTCACTTTTATCTGCTGTTCGCTCTTTGCGATTTCCTCAAACACATCGGTTTCTGTTGGTAGACCGAATTCGTCTGAATCCATTATTTCTTTTTCAACTCCCCCTCTCTTGTGAGAGGATTTGTTGACTTTGTTTTTTGTGTGTTCATCATTGTTAATAATCTTGAAATTGCCCTTTTAAGCTCTTTGGTTTTGGCATTTGTCCTGTTTGCTGTGACATTTGCCCGGACTAGTTCTAATTTTAATTCTTTTAGTTTGTCTTTTCTGTCTTTTTCACTCATCTTTGCTATTTCTTTTGATTTTAGGATAGGCATTATTTCACCCCCTTCTTTTTCTTTGTTGTCTTTTTGACTGTTTTCTTTTGAGTTGGTTTTGTTTTTTCTTCTTCTTTTTCTTTATCGGCTTGTGCTAATTCTTCTGAAGTGATTTTAATTTTTTGTCTCATTTCTTCGTTGACTTTGATTTGGTCGCTTAGTTCTGCGTCTGGTTTTAAGATGCTTATCTGCACTCCAACAACTCCTGAAATTGTTGTGCCTTGACTTTGAGCGCGATCTACTATCTTTGCAGGCTCGCCTGTTTTTTTCAAATAGCCGTGGGTGAATCTCCATGTCCTTGCTCTATCGCTTGGAAGTTTTCCAGACAAGACAATCTCTGTTCCCAAAGCGCCGGCATTAATGATCTGCTGCAGCATTTTGTATGCTATGACTTTGAATTTCAATGATCCTCTGCGTTCTAACAATAGAGCGATTTCATCTGCAACTAACTGGGCGTCTAATAGAGGTTCTTTAATTTCTACAATTTCAATGTGCGGGTTGTCGAGGTTAAATTTTCTCTTCAGTACTTTTGTTAACTCTTCTATTTTTTCACCTTTTCTACCAATTATTATCCCTGGACGAGAAGTAAATACCCTAATTTTTTCTCCGACCGGAGTGTATTCAATATTTACTGCACTAATCCTTCCTTTGCCTAAAGAGTTCTTAATGTGTTCTCTGACTTTTAATTCGTCTTTTTTGAATGCTACAAATTTTTTTTCTTCCATTTTATTTCTTTTCCCCCTCATCTATTTGTTGATTTACCTGGCTAATTTCCTCTTGAAGCACACTAACTCCCTTTCCATATCTCCAGGAAGCATAACCAGATAACATTAATTCTGCTGTCCTAATGGCGTCTCTTGCTTCTTGGTATCTTCCATCGTCAGTTAATTGCTCTGCTTCTTCTATCTCCTCTCGGATTTGCACGCATCCTTTCATCCTTATCATTTTATTTCTTCCCCTCCTTCATTGTTTTTTCTTCAAATTCCTTTGCCTTTAACAAAACATTTGTTCTTTTTGCTAAACGGCCGCCGCGACGCATCGGCCTGTTTGCCCATGTTGCACTACCAAGACAGATTTTTGTTTTTTCTAACTCAAGACCATTAGTAATCGCATTTCCTTTCAGACCTTTTAGTAAATTAATAAAATAACCTGCAGCTTTAACAGGATATCTTCCAGGGCCCATGCCTTTTCTATGGGGGATTTCGCCTTTGAAGGGAACGACTTTTTTCAGTTTAATTACTTGCTCTAATTCGGAAATTGCTTGGTCAATTGATTTGTTTTTTATGAGCCTGCAGATGTAGATGCTATGCTTCTTTGATATGGGAAGAGCTGCTCCTTTTGCAATTGCTTCTTCTTTTTTCTTGATTTCCTGTTTTACCGGTTCTTTTTTGTCTTCTGTTTTTTCTTTGGCTTTTTCTTCTGTTTCGTTGGATGGGGGAATAGACTTGACTTTTTCTTCCTTCATCTTTTCTTCTATCTCTCTAGCTTTTTCCTTATCAACCGGCAAGGGTTTTGCCTCTATTTTTTTCTTTTCTTCTGTTTTTGGTTTAGTTGTTTCGTCTGTCATTTTTATTTCTTCTGGGCGCGGGAGGATTTAGTTGCTCCGATTCCTGCGCTTCCGTGATTTACTCTTGTTCTGGTTGGAGCAAATTCTCCAAGAGTATGACCAATCATTTCAACTACGATTGAAACTTCTTGGAAATTTTTACCGTTGTAGATTCCAACGGTTGAACCAACTAATTGAGGGACAATAATTAAGTCCCTTAAATGTGTCTTGATTTTCTTATTCTTTGCTACTTTCTTTTCGCACCTTTTTATGAATTTTTCTATTGTCTGAAAATTCCTTATTACTGATCTCCTGCTGCGGGAAGGCAAGAATTTTGCAGATTCGCGAACGTCGAGGGTTTTTAGTTCTTCAAGGGTTTTGCCTCTGTAAATCAATTCCTTTCTTCTTACTTGTTCTTTTTGTTTCTTTTTGTGTGCCATTTTATTTTCTATATCCTGTCCTTCTTGGGCGAATGTGACCGACTTTTCTTCCTGGAGGAGCATTTCTTTTTGCAATTTTAGATCCGACGTTTTTTCCTCGGCCAGAACCGAATGGATGGTCAACTGCATTTACTGCGACTGCAGAAACTCTTGGCCAGAGTTTACTTTTGGCCTTCATTTTATAGTATTTTGTACCTGCCTTTACAAGAGGTTTGTTGAGCCGTCCGTCTCCAGCAATAATACCAATTGTCGCCCTGCAATTTTCGTTTAGGATTATCTGTTTTTTGTTGGGCATTGTTATTGTGACTTTCTTATTTTCAAGTTTTTTTGTTACAACTGCGGAAGACCCTGCTGTTCTTATCATTTTGCCGCCATCTCCGGGGTTTCGTTCAATGTTATAAATCTGTGTTCCTTGTTGAATATGTTTCAAGGCGGTGACGTTTCCTTCGTCTGCTTTATCCCCCATGTGTATTTTCTGTCCGACAAATGCTTGGTTGAATGCGGGGTTGTAAAAAGTTTGATTGTCTATGAGAACTTTCATTAAAGGAGCGGAGTGGGCTGCAGAATGAATGATTGCAATTATTTCTGCATCTCCTGTTTTTGCCGTAGAAGGATAACCTATTTTTTTGTTAAAGGCTTTTTTCCTGACTCTGTAAGTAAGTGAGCCTTTTCCTCTAGCCTGTGAAACTATTCGTTTTCCCATTTTTCTGTTATCCTCCTACTCACCATTCCT
Source organism: Nanobdellota archaeon (assembly GCA_018817405.1). GTDB lineage: Archaea > Nanobdellota > Nanobdellia > Pacearchaeales > GW2011-AR1 > UBA73. Next base: position 25,770 of record JAHITZ010000041.1, on the reverse strand, counting down.
GCTTCTACGGTAGGTTTTATTTTATCTTTATATTCTGGATCGTTTGGCTCGTATATCTTTCCTGCATAATCTTCTCCAACATTAAGGTTTTCTAAGTCTGCTGCATTACTGATTAATTTATTTCCTTTTATTTTTCTCATTTTTATATCATCCCCAGCTTTGTCGCAATGTCGATTGCCGGATTGGCCTTTGCGAATTTTACATAAGCATATTTTTTGTTTTGTCTTATCAATGTTCTTACTTTATCAACTTTTACATTAAATATTTTTTCAACTTCTTTTTTAATTGTTTCTTTTGTCTCTTTTTTTTCAACTTTGAAGATTAGAGTATTGTCTAAGTCAACTAGTTTTACTGCTTTTTCTGAGGTTATTGGTTTTAGTATCATTTTTTGTTTTTGTTTTCTCCATTTAGTTCTTCCAAAGCTTTCTTTGTGTAAATTGTCAGTCTTCCTAAGGGATATAAATCAGAAATTGTTATGTTGTTTAAATGTTTAACTTCAATTCCAGAGAACTTTGCTTTTTCTTCGTTTCCTATGATAATCAAACCCCCTGCGTTTGATTTGTACTTTCTTCCTCGGAGTTTTCCCTTGCCTGCTCTGACTGTTTTTTTCTTAAATGCTAAATTAAAAGCATTGTCGAGTATTTGTTTAATTAATTGAATGAGGTCTTTTGTTTTTTTTGGAAGTGATTCAATGACAAACGGAACAGAGTTAATTTTTTCTAAACTTGAATATCTTTTCAATATGTAATGTTTTTGTCCTGTTGCAGCAAAGGCAGAGTTAAAAGCTAAGGTAATCTCTTTTTTGTTTATCTTTTTTTCCTTGCCGATTCCTTTTGGTGGATGTGCTCGTCTTCCACCCCTTGTTCCTGGAGCGTTTGCACCAACCCAGATAAACTGAGTTCCTCTACGTGACATTGTTTTTCTAGGAATACGAGAGATTCCACGACCATAATGTCCTTTCCAATCATGTCTTTTGTGGGAGATTGTTCCTGAAGCTGATTGTCTTTTTCCAGCCTCGACAAATGATGCATAAGGTTGTATAAACTTGTCTGCTTCAAAATATTTTTGAACAATGTCTTCTCTAACTTTTGTGCTGAAAAGTTCTGGGAGTTCAACTTGAGATTTTTTCTCGCCTTTTGAGTTGTAGAGGGTGGTTTTCATTCTGCGTCTTCTCCTACTTTATCTAAGACTTTGTGTGCTATCCTATCGGGCGCTCCGCTTCCAGATATTAAGGTTTTCAAGAGATCTCCCATAGCTGGATTTATGCCGTATCGGACTGTTAGCCTAGGGAACATAGCCAATTCGTAGTGCTTGAGTGGGGCAGGTATATCTGATGCGTTAGGCGTGGGCTGATAGGCTTCTGTTCTTATCATTGCACGACCTCCAGAAATTCAAATTTCTTTTTAGCTTGAATTTTTGATGGTCTAAATGCTGGAGTTAATAAAATCTGTCTTTTTTTTGGTCCTGGGACAGAGCCCTTAAGAATAATGAAAGAAGTTTTTATTTTTCCATAGTGTTTGAAACCTGCTTTTGGATTTATATCTGATTCTGTGATTTTCCCTGAAGTGATGACATTGAGGTTGTACACTAAACGAGAAAAATAACCCAGCTGGCCAGCCATTGGAACGTGGAATGTGACTCGGGCAGGATGCCATGGTCCAATGCTTCCCGGCCTTCTAACACCTTTTTCTGTTTTATGAACTTTTAATGTTATACCAAACCGTTTTACAGGGCCTTGTGTTCCCTTGCCTTTTGTTAATCCACGAACATCCAATAGATTTGATTTTACAAAATCAGCTAGAGATATTTCTTTTCCAATTAAATTTTTAACAAATTCTAGCTTATTATCTGCCTGGATGGCTATTTCAATCACATCTGGTATTTTTTTGATTGAAGTTTGTTTTGGTAAAGAATAAGCAATAACTCTTATGTCATCATAACCTTCAGGAACATTATCTAATTTTTTAACTTCTTTAGGAACTCTAACTTTTCTTTTTAACTCTTTTTCATTTGAAACAATTATCTCTGTGAGTGGCTTGTTGTTTTTATAAAATCTTACTGAGAAAATTTTCATGCTTGGGACTTCGAGGATTGTAACAGGAAGGGCTATCTGTTTGTTTTGGGTCATTGATTTGTCTGTTGTGTCTTTGACAATTGCAGTTGCCATTGCAACCTTGTAAGCGACAAAGCCTAGCAGTCCTTCAGATTTAGCAGAAATAGGTCTCCAGTTGGCGCTAGGCAAAACTTTTGCAGCTCTCTTTCTAGGCCAAAACTGTAAACTTCCTTTTCTTGGTCTTGATGTCTTCGGCATTTCTTATTATTACCATTTTTTGAAGGTTCAACTCAACCTTGTTTTATTAGAAAGATTTGGGTGAATAGTCCTAATCTTTCTTCAATTAGATTCTAGAGAGAGTGGGAAATTTTGGTTTATAAGTGTTGCGGTGAGGGTTTTTATTTTTCATTCTTAAACCTAAACTCTTCAAACGTGATGTCGTTTGAGTCTAATTGGTCAATCAAATCCTTGATTTGTTTTTGATGTTTACTTAGCTTAGATGTACCTTCTTTGACTTCTACGAAATGTATTTTCTTAATGTCTCTCTCATTAAGGCCTTCAAAAGCGACGTAGTCAATTGGGTCTCCTATGAATTTGCATTCGCTGGCTTTGAATGGAAAACCTTCAAGAAAAGGTGCAAATGTCTCGGCGACACGGCCTTTGATACATGCTCTTTGATTATCAGCTATTTGGCTTTTTAATCTTATAAGGTTGGACTGCCATTCAAGATGTTTTCTGTAGGATGCAAGTTTGTAAGTTAAGTAAATCACTACGAAGAAGATTATTGCTGCAAATAGAAGGGTCGTTGGTGAGAGTTCCATGGGGATTGGAGAAGTGAAAAGTATAAATATTTATCCCATCAGATTTAACTTATGAAATGGAATAAATTTCCCTCGTGGTTAAACTTTGGAATATTGATATTTCCTATTGTGATTATTATTTCATTAATCATTGGCTTATTCGGAGGAAATTACTTGGTGTGGATGATTTTGCCTTCAATTGTTTTTGAAGAACTTTTTGAGGGTTGCTGTTATGCTTTTTCTAATTCAGAGATAGTGAGTTTTATTTTTAGTTTGGTTTTTTGGTTTGTTGTTGGTGTTTTAATTGGGAGGGTTGTTGGGAAGTGAAGAGTAAATAATTCGTTAAGCTTAAATAAAATATTTAGTTAACATAGTTATAAAAAAAAGAGGAGTGCCGGGGAGATAATTCTCTGGGTGATTGGGATTGTAATAATCGGCGTTCTTATTCTTAGATTATTTGGACTGATTTAAAATAAAATCTCTAAAGATTTTAAGTTACCTGTTGGTTTTGCAGTTATTGGATTTATTGGGTTGAAGACACTCGACACTGCTTGTTTTAGTGCCCTTGATGTTAATTTATCACTTATCGCATCAATATTTTCATTGTTGTGAATCTTATTTCCTTGAGATCAGAAAATTAATCTTCCTGTTCGATGTCGTCCTTTAAAATGCTGTATGATTTGATGATGTAATCCTGAAAAGCTTCCTTCTTCCAAAGAGGGGCCACTTTCTGATAGACCTTTGTTATTTCTGGGTAAAGTTTGATTTGTGCTGTCGACCAGAAACATTTCATTCTTCTTTCTTTTTGCAATAGATAAACTGTAACTTCTGCCAGAGCCCATTCCCAGAACATTTCCTTGCCGAGATTGCTCTTAGTTATTATTTTTAATTTTTTTAGCATCTTCCAATAGAAAATATGAAATAGTTCGTGGGCGATTACCATGAGAAGGTTGTCTTTGTCAATTCCGCCTTTGATCCCTAAGAAAATTTTATTTTCCCCGTAGTATCCGTTTGTGGTGGTGGAGTCAATAACACAGGTTATGCTTCTTGTAGAAATATCTAGGGAGGTTATCTGATTGATTGTTTTTAGAATTTTATTTTCTTCTTTGTTCCAAGTGGATTCAATTCTTGTCAATTCTTCAGGATCTGTAGATTTAGAATTTGATTTGAATTTCATAGAAAAAGAAATGCTTGGGAGTATAAATAATTAATCATCCTGTTCGACTCGTGGTGCTAGGACGAAGCTCAGGACGACTTCGCCGGTGTGGAAGTCAAGCCTCATTGGATGATTATCGCTGAATGAAAGGGTGGATTGGTTTGAGATTTTTGCTCCTTTGATGAACTTGCTTAGATACTCAAGAGAGAAACGGGCTGTGCTGTTTCCAGAATGGATTTCTGCTTCATCTGTTGAGAATTCTGCTTTTGCGCTGTTCAAACCGTGGGCTTCGACAATAAATTTATCGGGCTCGGCAATAAAGGTGCAGGCGTCTGAGACAACAGCGCAATCTTCAATTACTTCTGTAAATGTGTCTGAGTTTATTTTAATGACTGAGTTGAATTCCCATTCTGGCAGTGGCTTTTCCTCTACATCAATATCTATCAAAGCAAGGGAGAAGTCTCTTTTTACTCTGTCTCTAATTCCAAGTTGGAGTAAGTTTTCCTGTTTTTCTATTGTTAAAGCTGCCCCTGGCTTGCACCGCCTTAACACCGCTTTTAGACTGTTTAAGTTTACACCTAATTCCTCCTCTTCTTTGTCAAGCTCAAAATCAGAGAAAAGAGTTGAGGGAATCTTAAAATAAATCATTGCAACATTTGCAGGGTCTATTGCTGTGAGGCTTATTCCTTCTTTGTTTATCTTTATCCTTACTTCTGTAACTAGCTCTGAGATAATTGTTATTAAATCTGCAAATATTTTAGGGCTTTGTAGTGTGAGTTTCATGGTTTTGGGTAAGTAAGCAGGGTTAAAAAGATTATTGTTGTGGGAAAACAACAAGATTAGTTTAACTGTTTATGATATTTAACAAGACAGGATAAATTTGATCAAAATAGTCTTCGTTGATTGGAAAGTTCCATTCGCGGAATTGCGGTCTTAAATCTTGACCTGCTGCTGCAGACAACGCTGCTATGAAAAATGTTTCTCCTTGACCAATTTCCACAGGCGCATAGTCTGATTGGAACTCTGGCAAAAACACTTTGTAAAATCTTGGATAAATCTCCCAGCTGAATTCCTCTGCTAACTGCAAAAAAATTCCGTCAAGAATATTTGGGTCTATTAGTGAAATGTTGCTGCCAAATACATTTTCGTAAGCCCAGAGAGATGTGAAACAGTTATCACCATTTGAATGGCCTTGACAGTCGGTTGAATTTAAAAAACCGTACTGAATATTTATCTCATCAATGATAGAACTTAGTTCTGGTTCATCAATATCATAAATAACTGTTCCAGAGGTTAGTGTATTAATTGTGTACATTTCCCCAAGCGTTGCCATACCTTCGCTGAATAAACTATCATCTTCAATTATTAAATCTTGCATTCCGATGAAATGGGGATCGTCAAAAATGTGCTTTTGAAAAATATGCCCTGTTTCGTGATAAAGGACAAACCAATCGGGCATATCATTGTAATTTATACAGCCCCATCCCAGCCCGATTAGTTCTCCAGCTCCGCCGCATAAATCATAATTAAATTCGTACAACAAAGGCTGACCTTCAATAGGAGAGATTCCTGTGAGGTGTAACTGTAGATTGTAATTTAGGTCTGTGACGTAGATTGTGTTGAAGCTTGTTAGGATTTCGTCAAAAGAGTGCTGCCATTCTTGGGCTCCACAATCAGAAGAACTCTCTGGACACTTGAATTTTCCTGGAATTATAAAAGCAATGTTGTCTCCTTGATATAAATCTCCTATAAAGATGTTTATTTTTTCATTTGTTATAACATCACAATCTCGAAGATAGGCTCCCAAGTTAAATTCTTCATGACCTAGTAAATCAGAATATTCTGTTGATATGTCTGTTATTTCAAAATTTATTATGTCTATTATATTTGATGATTCTGGGAAAAATTCTATTAATCTCCTATCTACTTCTTCTTCAAGGCCATTTCTTTTTGCAACGAGAGATATTGGAACTGAATCTTGTTTAGGAATATATATTGATTTTTTCTGTAATCTCTCAGGAAATACCTCGTTTCCTATGTTAAAAACAAAATCCCAATTATTATTTTCTATAAAATCGTATGTCCCGTAACTCCCATCATCGAACTGTTGATTTTGATAGTTGCTTTCGAAATAAAAATCAAAACCTTCTGATTCTCCTATCTTATTTCTTGGCGCAGAGAGGATTAATCTTTTATTATCTATGAAAAATGGAGCTGGCCAGGATTCTTGGTTGTTAATGTCGTCTATCGCTGCATCCCACTGTCCGTTGTAATAGTATATCCTTAGATTGTATTCACTTCCGATTTGTCCGTGCTGTTGTCCAGTTTGGGCGTTGAAGTCTGTATCTATGAACCAAATGTAAATTGTGTCGTCTGCTCCAATTGGTTCTTCTTCTAATTCCATTACGAATTGTATTTTGTTGTTAATGCTTCCTATTTCTGTGGAAAGGATATCTATGTGGGCTGGTGCATCTCCAGATGGATCTGGAATGGTTGTTGAGTAGATTGGAAGAGGATTTCTACAAAATTTTTGATAACTCTCAAGCGAGGGAGGTTTTGAGATTTTTTTAAGATTTAGTGGGCTGAATAAAACATCTTTTTGCAGGGCTATAAAAATGGCAATAATGATAAACAAAACAATTACGAATAGAATTGTTTTCTTTTGAATCATATTTGGTTAACAACTCCTTTTTATTTAAACTTGTTGTGGGAAAACAACAAACAATATAAAATACTGTTTACTTCAAAGATTATGGATTCAAAAGAAAAGAGAATAAGGCAGATAACGCAGTTGTATTACTCGAACAAGGCTGTGCAGGATGTGCTGTTGAAGTTTGCTTCTGAAAGAGAGGTTGTTCCGAGGTATTTTGAGGGTTTTGGAAAACGGCCGGACATTTTGCAATATTCAAGCGATGTAATGGGGGCTGTGAGAAAAGGAGCGACGTCGTTTCATGTTTCTGAGGAGATTTGGCACGACCCCCTTGGGCTTAGCAGTGAGATAACAAGTAAAGAAATGGATTCCTTGAGAAAAGGGTGGGACTTATTAATTGATATTGATTCGCCGTTTTTAGATTGTTCTAAGATTGCATCTCTTTTAATAATTAAGACTTTGGAAGAGTATGGAATCAAGAAGTATGGTGTGAAATTTTCAGGAAGCAAGGGATTTCATATTATTGTAGGGAATGGAGCGTTTCCAGAAGAATTTAACGAGGAGAAAAAGAGTGTGAGTTTTCCAGAATGGCCTAGGGCGATTTGCGAATTTATCACAAATAAAATTCGTCCAGAGTATAACCGAGAGATTGGAAAGATGGATATTAATTTTGCTGCTCTTGAAACAAGGACGAAAATAAAGAAAGAGGATTTGAAAGAAGCTGTCTGCCCGGAGTGCAGTCGTCCTGGAAAGAAAGGAAAAATTGTGAAATTTAAATGTCCTCTTTGTGGAACAACAATTGAAAGGAAAAATGTTAAAATCACAAAGAAAAGGCTGAAATGTTTAAATGAGGGTTGTGCAGGGATTTTAAAAGTAGTGGATGAGAAAGATTATTTTCATTGTGAGTTTTGTAAAAAGAGTTCATGGGATAAATTTTCAGGGGAAGAAAGCGGGAGAAAGATTGTTTATGCAGAGAAAAAACAAGATGCTGAAGATTTTGAAGAAGGCTTGTCTGGAAATAAAATGGCAAGCCTGGATTTAGTTTTGGTTGCGCCAAGGCATTTATTTAGGATGCCTTATTCGCTGCATGAAAAAACAGCTTTAGCAAGTGTTGTTATCTCAAAGAGTGAAATTGAGAATTTTTCTCCAAAAGATGCAAATCCAATGAAAGTTAAAATCAGAGAGTTTATGCCTGAAAATAAAAAAGGAGAAGCGACCAGATTGTTGGTAGATGCTTTGTTATGGAAAAGAGCCAGGGACAGTGAGGAGCAGGAAGTTTATGAAAAAAAATATGAGGGAAAGAAATTTGAAGGAAAAGATTTTGATTATTCAAATGTTGATGAGAGAGACTTTCCTCCGGCAATAAAGAAATTATTGAAAGGTTTGGAAGATGGGCGAAAGAGAGGGTTGTTTGTTTTGCTGACTTTTTTTAAGTCGATTGGTTATGGTGCAGAGGAAATTAATAAGAAAACAAGAGAATGGAATGGGCGCAATGAGCCGCCTTTGAAAGAAGGTTACATTAGAAGCCAGGTTGATTGGCATTTGAAACAACAAAAAAAGATTTTGCCGCCGAATTATTCCAATGATGCTTTTTATCGTGATATTGGAATACTGAAAGAAAAGCCGAAGACGAAGAATCCACTGGTGGATGTGATGAGAAAGATAAGAGATAGAAAGTGAGAACATCCAAAGGTTCTGTCAATCAAGAGAGTATCTGTTTAAAGATTGGAAGGTTTTTTAAACATATCCTTCTTGTGAGTTAAATGAGAAAAAAGGTGCTTACTGGGATAGTTATTATGGTTTCTTTAATTTTGTTTTTAAGTTTGGGTTTGGGGCAAGAAGAATATAGTGTTGAGATAAGCAAAGCATTTGATTGTTTAGATGAGAGGGTGGATTCAACAACTTTATCTTTAGAAGAAGCTGTTTTTTCAAGTTTGGCAAGGGTTCAGGTTGAGAAGGCAAATGAAACTATCGAACAAAAAAAGAGTTCTACAGAGTTCTGTTGGCCCAATACAGGATGTAAGGTTAAGGAGACTTCACAGGTTGCGTTAGCTAAGTTGAGTATGGGAGAAAATATTGGAAATATTACAGAGTGGCTTGTTTTACAAAGCGGTGTGACACAAGAGCTGACTTGGTATCTGCAGATTATAATTGATAATAATGGTCCTGCTTCGTGTGTTGTTAATTATGCTGAGGGGGATCATTCAATAAACATAGATGAAGAAATGAAGTTAAGTGGAAGTCCTGGGTCGTGTCTAACAGTTACTAGTTCAGGGTATTGGCTGAAAATCAAAGACAGTTGTCTTGGTAAAGAGTTTAATGTTCAATGTGATGAAAGTTTTAAGACAAACCTTTTGTATGAGAAAAACTCTGGATGGCCGACTTATGTTTCTTCGCAAACACATGGGGCAAGTGCTGGCTCTTGGACTTTGGAAGAGATAACTGCAAAGTGCTTTAAAAAAGGAACTGCGTGCGATTATGAGGGCAGTTTGTGGGCTGCAGTTGCTTTGTATGCTAACAGCGAAGAGATTTCTGAATTTGCTCCTTATTTAAGAGCTCTTGCATCTGACAATGAAAGATATTTTCCAAGTGCTTTTCTTATGGCTATACTTGAAGGTGGAGAAGAACATTATTCCAAGATAATTGAAAGTCAAAGAGCAAGGCCAGAGGGAGCTTATTGGGAAATGTCAAACACTCCTTACAACAAATACTATGACACAAGTCTTGCAATGCTTGCTCTTGGCGGAGCTGACAGTCCAGAAATAGGAAATGCTAACACTGTTGATTATTTATTTGAACATCAGGATGAAAGTGGATGCTGGCATGGCGATAATGTAAGAGATACAGCATTTGTGATTTATTCTTCACAATTGGCAAGACCAGAAAGACCTCCTGAGTGCAGTTCTACTTACTTGTCATTATGCTTAACAGAAGAAGACTGTGTTGATGAGGGGGGCTATTGGTATGGTGGAGTTTGTAATGCGATTCCAGAGCCTGTTTGTGGTGATGGGGAGATTACGGGAGGGGAAGCTTGTGATGGTGTTGATTTAAATGATAAGAATTGTACTTTAATTGGTTATGGTGGCGGTGAGTTAGGTTGTGTTGATGCTGGAGAAGAAAATGAATGCACATTTGATGTTAGTGTTTGTGAGGGCGATGGGCCTGAAGTTGTTTGTCCAGATGGACAAATAAATGGAAGTGAGGTGTGTGATGGTACTAATTTAGATGGAGAAAACTGCACGTCTAAAGGATATATTGGAGGAGTGCTTGCTTGTTCGAGTAATTGCTTAACCTTTGATGTAAGTGGTTGTGACCCAGGACAACCGCCTGTTCCTCCTCCTGGCACTGGAAACGGTACAACTAATGGGACAGGAGGTGGAGGAACAAATCTAATAACCGATTGTGAACTTGCACAGTATTACTGCGCACCAAGTATGTCTGCATGTTTAGAAGCAGAAGGAAGCTTTTTCCCTCAAGAAACACATGGTTGTGCTAGTCCTTATGAGTTTTGCTGCACTGTTGAAGTGCCTGAACAAAACTGTGCCAGTTTAGGGGGAAATGTTTGTGCTTATGATGAAATTTGTTCAGGCGGAATTACGGAATCTTCTGACGGGGCATGCTGTATAGGAGGACTTTGCGAAGCCATTGGAGTAACTGGCTGTACATATGACGGTGATTGTCCTACTGGAAAGATATGCCTTGGTGGTGGATGTGTAACTAGCTCAGGACCTGGTGGTGGATGTGTAAGTGACAATGATTGTTCTTCAGGAGAAGAATGTAAAGACGGAAGTTGTGTTGAAAAAGGAAGCAATTTATGGGTTTGGATAATGATTATTCTTATCTTAATTGTGTTGGTTGTGTTAGGGATAGTTTACAGAGATAAACTTAGACTTTGGCTGTTTAAGTTAGGGAAAGGTAAGAAGAAAGGAATACCTGGAATGCCACCAGCTGCAGGACCATTTGGAAGAAGGCCGACTCCAAGGTTTGGACCTGCTGGCAGAAGACCTGGAATGCCAATGCGAAGACCCATAGTGCGCGGTGCTGTAAAAGTAAGAGGCAAATATCCAGGAGATAAAGAAATGGAAGAAACTTTTAATAAACTGAAAGAGATGGGGAAATGATACTGTGTGGGTTCAATAGAAATTAATTTAATTTTATTGAGTAACATTTATTAGGATGAGTAATTTAATTAAGTCATGAAAAAATTGGTGTTTTTTGCTGGGCTTGTTGTGTTAGTTATGTTAGTTCAAGGAATTTATGCTGTGTCCTCGGATTTAAGAGATAGTTATGCTCCTAAGGAAACAATGATTGGCGAGTTTTCTGGAGGCATTTTGGCGCCGATTGCCAGGGAGCAAGTTAGTGTTATTAGGGATGGATATATTGATGTGGCTGTTGAATATGATATTAGGAAATTGGGTCAAGGGTATTATATTTGGTTGATATCTCCTCAAAACACAGGGAATTATACTTTGAAGGTAAGAGATATTATCGCTTTTGTTGGCGGTGTGCCTGATGTTGTTGATTATGAAAAAGAGTTTATAGTTGCGGGCGAGATAGTAGATTATTCAATCAATCCGGGGTTTGTGTTTGCTAGTGATGATTTTGAAATAGCTGCTACATTATATGAATCAAGCAAAACAATAGAAATTGATTTTCCCGAGGTGAGAGAGATTAATTTAGTTCCTGGAACAAACCATATCGATTTTCCAATTGGGGATTTGATTGGGGTTTATTCTGCGAGGATTTCTGTTGGAAGGTATTCTGTGCCTGCTTACATACTTGGTGAAGAATATGTTTGTGGTGATGGGCAGGTTGATGGCAGTGAGGTATGTGATGAAGATGATTTAGGAGGAGAGAGTTGTATCTCTAAAGGGTATGCTGGGGGAACATTGTCATGTGCAGAGGGTTGTTTAAGTTTTGATGTTGATGGTTGTGAATTGCCTGAAGAACCTGAACCAGAACAAGTATGTGGGTCTGAACAATTGGAGCTGTGTTTGACAGAATATAATTGCACCAATGTGGGTGGTTATTGGTATAATAAAACTTGTAATCTTTATGAAGAGGGTGCAGAATGTGATTCAGAACATGTTGGGCTTTGTCTTACACCAGGAACTTGTTTAGATGCAGAGGGATATTGGTATAACGAGATTTGTAATAAATTTCCAGAGCCTAAACAAAAATGTGGAGATAATATTAGTGAAGGAAATGAAACTTGCGATGGTGAGGATTTAGAAGGAAAAAATTGCAGTTCGCTTGGATATGTTGGGGGTGATTTGGGTTGTTCGAAAGATTGTTTGAGTTATGATATTGGGCAGTGTGTTTTGGAAATAACATTTGCGCCTCCGAGATTTATGATTAATCCTGGGGTGATTCGTGACACTGTTTTGGTTTCAGATGAAATTCTTTCTTATTCTTTTGGAATTGTAAATCAGGGAGAAAATGAGATAGAAAACTTACGCTTTGATTACGACAGAAATAGATTTATAATTTCTCCTGAGGAGAATATTTCTATTGGTGTGAATGAAACTGCTCATTTCAATTTGGCGTTGAAAGAATCTCCGCGAAACAGGGTTAGGGGAGTTGTTGTTGCTTATTCTGGAGATGTTTATGAGTATCTGGTCTTTACAGTTAACCTTACAAGTGATGCAGGACAAGTTTTGAGAGAGTATTCAAAGGACAGCACTGTTTCAGGACCTTCTTATTATTGTTCTGAATTGTCTGGGGGGAAATTCTGTAGTCCTGATGATGTTTGCTCTACAACAAAAGTTGCTGCGATTGATGGTTTGTGCTGCACAGGAGAATGTGGAAGCGCCTCTTCAGGAGGAAGCAAGTCCTGGATTGGTTATTTACTTGGGGGGATTGTTGTTCTTGTTATAATTATTTTATTTGTTAAATACAGAAAGACTGGAAAATCAAAGGAAAGTCCGCTGAAGGCAAGGGTTTCTGGGATTGAGAAGAAGTTATAGTTGTTTTTTCTTTGTAGATTTTTTCTTAAACTCTGATTTCTTTTTAGCTTTCTTCTTACTTTCTTTCTTCTTACTCCATTTCATTACTTCTTTTTCTTCAACATCATTTTGTTTAAACAATTCAGGTGCAACTTGTTTTAACTTTTTTGCAATTATCTCACGTTCTGCCATCACTTTCTTTACAATGGCGTCGTAGTTGTGAAGTCTTTGAACAAGGGAATTTCCTAACTCATTTAAATCAATGTTTGATAAGGTAATTTTTTCTGGAAGTGTTATTTCTATATGTGATGGAAAATAAGCAAAAACAATCCCTAAATAGTTTGATATGGAATCAAATTCTACATCAACTTCTGCAAATGCTGTAAATAAGTCTTTTGTATCTTTAACTAACGTTGGCTCGTGATACTGCTGCTTGAGAATTTTAACTCCTTTTTCAGAGCCCATCTTGACAACAACCGTATTGAGTGATTCTTTTACATACTCTACTGGACGTCCCAGGATTTCTAAAATTAATGATGCTTTGATTTTATCCATTTTTTTAATAGAAGAAGATAGTTTTTAAAAGTTAGCTTATGACCTGATAACCCTTAGCCTCTAAAATCCTCTTAACACTTTCGTCAATTCTTTTTTCTGAAATTTCTCCATTTTCCACTGCTTTAACAACAGCATTTATTCCTTTTTCAGCTCTCTCGCCGTGATTTGAAAAACTAAATGCAGAGTCAAGGATTATATCATTGCCGGCTTTTGCTAAATCAACATATAATTTTTCATGGTTGAACAGATAAGACCATCTTAGTCCCATCATTCCAATTGCATCTGTAATGACTATTCCTTTGAATTTTTGTTTTTCTCTCAAGTGTGATATAACTTCTTTTGAAACTGTGCTTTGCTTTGTTTTTGAGTCTATTGTTCCTGAAACAATTGTGTGGCCTATCATTATCGCAGAAACATTGTTTTTAATCGCTATATCAAATAATTCCAGATCTTGTTCAGAAATGTTTGCTTTAACTTTGAAAATATGGGGGTCTTTGAGCATGCTTCCGCCAGGATAATGTTTTGCAATTGCCATAACTCTTTGTTCTTGTAAACCTTTTATGTAGAATTTTATTTTTTGTTTTATTTCTTCATTACTTCCGATAAAAGAACGACCAGGCCAAACAGTATTTTTTGATTCAGCAATAAGAGAGAAATCTAAATTAAATCCTGTTTCCTTGAGAATTTGGCCATGTTCTTTTCCTAATTGATAAGCTTGTTCCTGGTTTTTAATTTCTCCAAATGATTTGCTTTTGTAATTTGGAAAAGGATTCCAATAGCCTTCCAAGTCTGTAGCAACAAATAGTTTTATTTTTGATGAATCTTGATATTTTTCGATTAATTCTTTGTAGGCTTCTTCTGACTCTAATCCGTCTAAAAACACTCCTCCGACTCCCAGCTCTGTGAATTTATCGTCAAATTTATTGCCTTTGACCATTACTGATTGCGCAATTTTTTCTTTCAACGTTAAAGAAGAAAGGGTTATTTCTTCTTGGGCTTGTGTTACAGGCATAATTAAAATTAGGATTGCGAGAATATAAACGTATTTCATTTTGCTTAAAGAAAGAATTAAGAATTTTTAAAGATAATTGGGAACGACAATTAATAAAAAGGAGGGTTTTGTGTTTGAGATATGAAAGTTAGGGTAAAACATTATGAAATTGCTTTTGAAGATGGTGTTGGTGTTAAGGTGTATATTAATGAATCTTCTGGGTCTGGAATAGTGTGGGCTGCTCAGAGGGAGTATGCAGAAAGACTTAGGGAGATGGAAAGTTCTGAAAGGGTTGTGGTAACTCTTTTAAACAGAAATGATAATCCTATTTGTTTAAGGGTAATGGATGTTTCTGAGGTTTTTGAGGAGTTGGGTTTGAGGAGAGATTACCAAGCTAGTGTGTATGGTGAAACAAAGACACATTTTAAAAGGAGAAGTAGGAATTAAAGTTTTCTTAGAGCTAAGAGAATTATTATGAGTACTAAGAAGAAGAGGAAAGAGTAGATGATTACTTGTCTTTTGTTGTATTGTTTTGTATATGTTTGTTCTTTCTCCTGCGATTGGCCTGGCTGTGAGTTTAGGAGGATTTTATTGTTTAACGTGGAAAGGGTTGTTGGATTTTGAACTTGAGGATTTTCAAGATTTTCTTTTGGAGTTGATGGCTCGGAGGATTTTTCAGAATCAGGGGTTTGATATTGGTCTGGATTATTTTCTTGTTTGGTATTTTCTGATTGTGAGGATTCTTTTACTTCAATAGGCTTGCATTCAATTGAAGTTGTTTGAGTTGAGGTTTTTCTCAACCGCACGCAAATTTTTCCATTGTCTGGAGATTCTATAACTCTTATTTTGTATTCTTTTTTATCTGGAAAAGACTCTTTAAGATAGTACCAGGGGTCTTTCCAGTCATCGTCAAAAATTTCTGAGATATATTCACTTCTTGCAATGCTTTGGTCCTCTGAATTGTGGACAAAGATTTTAACGTCGTGTGTTTCTGTTGAGTCTGCATTGATGGAGACTTCGAACTCTTGGTTAAGGTGGACTGAATCTGGGGATGTGAATGTTATTTCAAGAGCAGAACTAGTAACCGTAAGTATGGTAATAAGCAAGAGCGTTTTCAGAATCAAGGATGTAAACAGTGTCTCGGTCGTTGTTCCAGATTTCATTCTTTGAGTTCCAGAAGATGTCTGTTTGGTTGTCATTTCCTTCGCCTGTGTGGAGGTTTAGTTCTATAAAAGAAAGGACTTTGAACTTATATTTATTTCTGCCCTCGTCTCGTATGGTCCAGTCTTGGAGATTTAGGTCGGGGCAAGAGTTTTCTATTAAGATGGTTTCTTTTTTGGGGTTTATTTGGGTTTGGAGGCATTCGGAGTAGGGGGACTTTTTCCAGAGGCCTTTTTGTTGTTTGATTGCTTGAGCTTCTGCTTGGGCAAAGAGTTGAATCTCTGCGTTTTCGACTAGGAATTTTGTTGCTAAACCGTTTTGGACTATTTCTAGATTTAAGTAGTTTGGAGTGAAGGCTTTAGCAAGGGTTCTTCCGTATTTGTCTTTTTGGGAGGTTTCTAATTGAAGGGTTTGGTTTTCGTATTGTTTTAGGAAATATTTGGCTTCTTCATATCCTGGCTCGGATTTTTCAGGGGTGTTGATGTTTTCGAGACGGATTGTTTCTCCTTGGGTTGTGACGAAGGTGTCTCCGTCGATTGCTCTTTGGACTGTTATTTGGTTGATTTCTGTTTTGCTGAAGTTGGAGAAAAAGAAAATGTTGTTGGCGATTAGGACTGTTATTAGAAGGGAGAGGATGAGGGCTTGTTTAGTTTTCATTTTCTAGATCGAGGGCTTGTTTCTCGCAATCCAGAGTGTTCAGGAACTTTTCAAAATTTGTGTGGTCTAAAACCAGTGTTGCTGTGTTAATGTTTGGGTGGAAACCGACTTTTTTTGCTGAGAATATCTTTTTGTCGATGATGAGCGTGACTTTGGAAGATGAAGGGAACATCATGCCGAAGATTGAGACAGAGCCGGGCATGAGATTGAGGTGGGATTTTAGTTGTTCTGCTGAGGCGAAGGAGAGTTTCTTTTTTGCGTGGAGGAGTTCTTTTAGGGATTTTAGGTTGAGGAGGGAGTAGGCGTGCATACAGACAAGGAAGAATTTTTTGGATTCGTCTTTGAGGAAGAGGTTTTTTGTGTGGAAGACATCTTGTGGAAGGGAATCTTTAACTCTTAGGGATTGTTCGACTGTGAAGACGGCTTCGTGTTTGTATTCTTTGTATTTTATATTGTGTTTATCCAGATATTCTTCAAGTTCTTTTTGCATAAACCCTGATAACGAATGTTTTATATAATCTTTTCTTTTTTGATGTATATGAAGGATAAATATGATTTTGTAGTTATTGGTGCAGGAGTTGCTGGACTGGCAGCAGGAATGTATGGTGCTCGTTTAGGTCTTAAGGTTTTAGTTCTGGGCAGTTCTCACGGAAGTGAAATGCCTGTTGGTGGGGTTATAACAACAACAAACCTTGTGGAGAATTATCCGGGTTTTGTTAAATTAACTGGGGCTGAACTTGCAGAGAATATTGAGAATCATGCTAAAAGTTATGAGTTAGTTACGATAAATGAAGAGAAAGTTGAGAAGGTTTCTAAATCTGGAAAAGGTTTTGAAGTTAAAACTGGCAAGGGAGACTACTTTGGGAAAACGATTTTGTTTGCAACTGGGACAAAGTGGAGGAAGTTGCCTGATTCGGTTAAAGGAGGGAAGGAGTTTGAAAATAAGGGAATTGGGTATTGTGCTTTGTGCGATGGGCCTTTATATCGAGGGAAGAGGGTTGCTGTAATTGGCGGAAGTGATAGTGCTGCAAAAGATGCGTTGTTATTAGCAGAGCATGCAAAAAAGGTTTATATTATCTACAGAAAAGAAAAGATTAGGGCAGAGCCAATTAATTTAGAAAGAATTGAAAAGAACAAAAAAATAGAAGTTATTAATAATGCAAATGTTGTTGAAGTTGAAGGAGGGGATTTTGTTAAGGGAGTTGTACTTGATAAAGAATACAAAGGAAAGAGAGAGTTGGGTCTTGATGGGGTTTTTGTGGCAATCGGGCATGAGGTTTTGTCTGAGTTGGCAGAGAAGCTGGGGGTTAAGGTAAATAAAAAGAAGGAGATAGTTATTGACCACAAAACTGCAGAGACAAGTGTTCCAGGAGTTTTCGCTGCAGGTGATGTTGCTGACAAGCCTTTCAAGCAGGCAATTACTGGAGTTGCTGAGGGTTGCACTGCTGCTTGGTCTGCTTATGAGTTTATTAAGAAAGAAGGATAATTGTACAGATTCATGGGAATTGATACAGCCTACTTATTAATAACCAAACCATTAGTTATCGGAGAGAATTAAATTCAATCTATTGTTAATGTGTTAAAATAATCTGCATATTTTATTGGTATTAATTCCTTTGCTAAATTAATTACTCTCCCTTGTGTTGGATAACATTTGTTTTGACCTTTCTCTTGGCCTTATACAGAGGAAAGAATAAGATAGTTTTTTAAAGAAAAAGAATTTCCTCTGTGTATGAACAACAAAACAATAATTCTAATTATTATAATACTAATAATTGGAGCGTTTATTGCTGGATATTATCTAAACAATTCTGACGATTCTGTTGTTAACTTGCAAAGCCAAATAATGCAGTTGCAACAAGAAAATACAAATCTTCAATCGCAAGTAGAACAATTACAAGGCCAGTTAGAAGATTTAATTTCACAACAAAGCTTAGAAGAACAATGTAAGCTTATCGAAGAAGAATCAGATGCATATTACCAGCAGTTTCGAACAATTAGCTGTTCTTCTCATGATAACTGCATAAAGGTTCTGCCGCCTGTAAGTTGTGGTGTTTGTGTTCATAATTCAATTGATGAAGATAAAGTTTTAAATTATAAAGATACTTTTGATTCAAAAGGTTGTAATCAATTAGAAGAATATCAATTTGGATGTGCTGCGGCTGTAAGCTGGTGTGATTGTATTGACAATGTTTGCCAAACAACATATAATCCCCCAGAATAAAAATGTTTTTTTAACTTTGAGAATCAAATCCTTTCCTTTAACAAAAATTTTAATTTCAATACCTTTTTAAATAATTAAGATTATTCAGATACATGATTAGAGTGAAAAAAAGGGGATTGTCTCCGGTTATTGCTACTACATTGCTTGTTTCTGTGGCTTTGGTTTTGGCAGTTATCATCTTTATGTGGGCAAGGGTCTTTATTCCAGAAGTGATAGAAAAAGGTGGACAAGATGTGGCGATGGTGTGTGAAGATGTTCGGTTTTTGGCTGAAGCTCGTGATGGGACAAGGGAATTGTTTATACAAAATATTGCAAATGTTCCGATTTATGCTATAGAAATGAGAATCCTTGGGCAAGGAGAGATAGTAGATGTTGGTCAGCCTGTTGGAGGGGGAACAATTGGCACTGGACAGACAATGAATCTTACCCTTCCTTCTGAAGCAACTTTTGGGAAAACTGTTGTTGCAATACCTATTTTGCTTGGAGAAACAGAATCAGAGATGGTTCCGTATGTTTGTGACATTGATTATGGTGTTGAGGTTGTAGTGGAGGTCTAAGTAAATGGGAATCAGAAAAAAAGGTTTGTCTTCCATTGTTGCAATAATTGCAATTATTCTTATAACAATTGCAGCTGCAGGCTTTATAGCAGGGATTATTGTGCCTTTGGTTAAAAACCAATTGAATGAAGGAGCAGAATGTTTGGGTTATGAAGATTATTTTACTTTTTATGAAGATTTTGATTATAACTGCTATGAAAATGTGTCTGGAAATTGGATGTATGGGTTTTCTATTGAAGCAGATTCTGTCAGTGAAGAAAAAGCAGAAAAAGTTAAGGGATTTAGACTGCAATTTTTAAGAAGCGGAGAGTCTATTGCTGTTAATGTTGAAGATGGGGCTGTTGTTACAAATGAAATGAGAATGTTAGATTTGTCTGTTGAGAATTTTGATATTCCTGTGCAAGGGGAAGTTAGAACATATATTTATAACAGCACTGAACTGTTTGATTTTGTGGGAATCTCTCCATTGATGGAATCTGGCAGGGTGTGTGATGAAACAGATAAAATAGATATAAGGGGGAGGATATGCACGATTTCATTAATCTAACGGTCGCGTGGTTAACATGAAGAGGAATACAAAAAAAGGGCAGATTTGGATAGAAACAGTTTTGTATACTTTGATAGGTCTTGCTTTGATTGGGCTTGTTTTAGCAATTGCTACTCCGAAGATAAACAAAGCAAAGGACAGGATTGTTGTGGAGCAGACAATTGAGTCTCTTGGTGTTTGGGATGAAAAGATCAATGATGTGTTGGATAAAAGTCCTGGAAACATGAGAGTTATATCTGCTTTTGCGATGAAGCGCGGGGAGTTGTATATCAGTCCTGGTGAAGATAAGATTTTCTTTGTGTTGGATGATTTGAGCGAGCCATATTCTGAGCCAGGGATTGTGATAGAATACGGGGAGATAGATTTGGTTTCAGAACAGGGTGCAGGGTCTAGTTCTGTCAGGTTGACTTTAGATTATACTAATGTGACAAACTTAACTTATTCTGGAACTGAAGAACTGGCAAAATTCACAGCTGCTTCAACTCCTTACTCGTTTTCATTTGAAAATCGTGGTGGGGTTAATATCACTAATGTGGATATACAGCAGACCAATTAAATCTTTCGATGACTTTAATTGCTCCGCTAACCCCAAGAATCCAACTGCTAGGATTCTTGGTGCAGTAAACCAACTGATTTTTTCGGTTGGTTCACTATAGTTGAGAGTTCTGGTAGGTCTTAATCAAAAATAGGTCTAAAGCACATTAACATAAATTTAAATAAATGTTTTCTTTAAAATCGATATGATTGGAAAGCTTAATTTAAATCCAACAGTTCCGCCGCTTCCAAGATATGAGGATAAAAAGAGGATTGATGTGAGGTACATGCTTATCTCACCTTATGCTTCAGCCCATATTTATTGGAATGCGAAATTAAACGAGCTGGTGTATGAATTAGAAGAACCTATTTTGACTGATTATGAAGTAGAGGTGCTTGAAAAAATTGAAAATGCAATGCTTGAGTTGATTAATGTCAACGTGGCTGTTGAAAAAACACTTGAAGCTACGACCAATTATATAGACAAGACAGCCCGTTTACTTATTGATGAACTGAACATTAAAATTTCTTCAGAAAGTTATGATAGAATGTTTTATTATTTTTTTAGAGATTTTATCGGGTTGAATGAGATTGATCCGCTGTTGAGAGATTATTTTATAGAAGACATAGAGTGCAATGGGGTTGATACTCCTTTGTTTGTAGTTCACAGAATTTACAGGAATTTAAGAACCAATATTGCCTACCATGATTTTGATAATCTTGCCAGTTTTATAGAAAAACTTGCGCAACGCACCGGGAGATATGTTTCTTATGCACAGCCCTTGCTTGACGGTACTTTGCCTGACGGCTCTAGAGTTAATGCAACATATACAAAAGATGTCTCTTCCCGCGGGCCTACATTTACTATAAGAAAGTTTACTAAAATTCCCTGGACACCTACACAGCTAATTTCTATGAACACTTTAAGCCCTGAGATGCTTGCTTATTTTTGGGTGCTGTTAGAACACAAAGCAAATATTTTAGTTACAGGAGGTACTGCTTCTGGTAAAACTACTTTGCTTAATGCTCTTGCATTTTTCATTCCGCCGGAGGCGAGAGTTGTAAGTATTGAAGATACTCGAGAGATAAATCTGCCAAGAGAAAACTGGCTTCCTTCTGTTGCAAGAACTTCAATAGGTGTGGGGAAAATCGGAGAAATAGATTTGTTTGAAATCTTAAAAAGTTCTTTCAGGCAAAATCCTGATTATCTAATTGTTGGAGAGGTTAGGGGGAAAGAGGCTTTTGTTTTGTTTCAGGGAATGGCATCTGGGCATGCTTCTATCAGCACTATGCACTCTGATTCTATAGACACTTTAATCAGAAGACTTCAGACTCCTCCAATTAATTTATCTCCAACACTGGTTAATTCTTTGGATTGTGTTGCAATCATGACGCATGCATCAGTAGGAAAACAAGAAACCAGAAAAGTAAGAGAAATTGTCGAGGTGGTAAATGTTGATAAAGAAGGCACTGCTTTGGTTAACACGCCGTTTAGATGGGACCCTAAAAAAGATTTGTTTTATTCAAAAAAACATAGCAAGGCGCTTGAAAAAATTTCTACCAGAACTGGAATACCTGTTGAAAAATTATATCAAGACCTTCTGACAAGGGCAAAACTCCTTTATGGGCTGTACAAAAAAAGAGTCTTTGGCTTTGACGAGGTCGGATGGATAATAAACGAGTATCATAAAAATCCGGTTGGGGTTTTGAGCAAGTATGGCATTGGGGAGTGATTGAAAACTATAATTGATTAATTTCATATTGTTATCATACAAAATCATTATAAAACATCATTGGGCTGTGAATTTGTTATAATCTCTCCTGGGGATGTTAAATTAATCTTGTGTGAATCTGAGTAATTGAAAACTATTTAAACATCTTCTCTTTTCTTTAGTGATGAAAAAAGAGCAAATAACTGTTCTAGCCCAGCTTTTGACAGCGATTAAAGATGCGACAGAAAAATTAGAACAGGCTAGCAGAGAAAAAGATGCTGTTAAGATGGCTTCTGCTAAACGTGAGATATTGAATTTTCAAAAAAAGGTGAGCGAGATGCTGTAAAAGATGATAGATGAATTGGAAAAAAATGTTGGTGTGGAAATTGAGATGCTTAGAGAGGTATCTAGTTATATGGGAAAGCTCGGGTTTGCGAAAGAAGATGAGAGGAGATTATTAATTGGTGCTATTAAATCTTTGATTGAAGGAATGAAAATAATAAACAGTTCTATCCCTGGAATATTGAAAAACATATCTGTTGCAAAGAAACTGCCTTCTGTTTCTGAGAAAAAGAAAAATGCCTATCATGATTGGGAGAATGTAAAATTTGAAAGAACTGGTCCTGCTGTTGATGTTGTTCTTAGGTCGCGAGATAAAAAGAAATTTTTACAAGAGCTGAATATAGGAGAGCAGTTTATTAAAAAGTTAAAGAAAAAAGACCATCAGGGAGAAGAAAAGTTTGAGGAATTCAAAGCGTCTCGTGGGTATTTGAAGTTAGCAAACCGGGTGTTCTTGGATTCTGCGAGCAGGGCTGTAAAAAAGGGCAGTTTTAAGGGCCTTTACGACGGATTAAGAAAAGCTAATATTGATGTTTTATTTGAATCTTATGTTGCAATGATATATCTCTCTGTTTTTCTTTCAGCAATTATTTCTGTGTTTGTTATGATTTCTTTGTTGTTTTTTGATGTGTCATTTGTTTGGCCTTTTTTTGAATTTCGCACTGGAGAGTATTTAATCAGATTGAGCAAAATTTTTTGGATACCTCTGGCAATTCCATTGCTGGTTTTTCTAGGGCTTTATTTTTATCCTTCAACTGAAAAAAAATCTATCGGAAAAAGAATAGACCAAGAATTGCCTTTTGCTGTCATCCATATGAGTGCAATATCTGGGTCTGGGATTGAGCCAAGTGAAATATTTAGAATAATTGGTTTGAGTAAAGAGTATCCTTATCTGAGAAGAGAAATTAGAAAAATTTTGAATCAGATAAACTTGTACGGGTATGATTTAACCACTGCGTTGAATAATTCTTCTAAAACAGCTCCAAGTGAAAAACTTTCAGAGCTTTTGTCTGGGCTGTCAACCACAATAACCTCTGGAGCAAACCTATCAGAATTTTTTGAAAAAAGAGCGGAAAGTCTGCTTCTTAGCTACAGGTTGGAAAGGCAAAAATACACTAAACTCGTGGAAACTTTTTTAGATATTTACATCAGCATTGTGATTGCAGCTCCGATGATTTTTTTGCTTTTGCTGATTATGATGACAATTTCAGGGATAAACATAGGGTTAGGACCTTTTCAAATAAGTTTATTGGCTGTTTTTATAATCTCATTATTAAATGCTGTCTTCCTTGTATTTTTGCAGATAAGGCAGCCGAGTTACTGAAAATGGAAAATAAATTAGAAAGAAAAATCCTGCAAGAATGGAAAAATATTATTTTTAATGCAATATTTGCAATTTTAAATGTATTGTTTGCTGTTTTGTTTTATGAAAACATATTATTGACCTCTACATTAGTTGGGATTGTTAGTGTTGGTGGTTTAATTAAATGGAAATCTAAGTTAACTTTGCTTATTTTTATTTTTTCAGCGTTATTGGGGACAACCGGTGAAATTATTGCTGTAAACCAGGGTGTTTGGGCGTATTCATTTTCCAATTTTATTAGTGTTCCATTCTGGTTATTTTTGGTTTGGGGAAACGCAGGGGCATTTGTTCATCAAACTGCTTTAGAATTTAAAAAGCTAGGAGTGAAAAAATAAAATGGCTTTGAAAAAAATGCACTGGTTTGGAATGATTGCAGGCCTAGTGATTGCTGCGTTTGGTTTTATCTTTTTCTATAAGGATGAGAAGATGCTTTTCTTTTTGCTGGGGATTGCATTTGGAGTGGTTGCTCTTCCCTTTGTCATGGGCTTTGCTCTTGAAAATAAAAAAGGACAAAAGATTAACGAGATGTTTTTGGAGTTTACTAGGAATTTGGCAGAAAGCGTAGCTGCTGGAACGCCGATAAGCAAGGGAATAGTTAATACGAGAAAGAATAATTACGGGGTTTTGAATCCTCATGTTGAAAAATTAGCCAACCAGATAGAGCTCGGGATTCCTGTAGACGAGGCTTTTCAGACGTTTTCTAAGGATATAGGAAGCTCTGTCGTGAAAAGGGCGATTGCGCTGATAAGAGAAGCTGAAAAAGCAGGAGGAGATATTGATTATATTTTGGATTCAACTGCAAAGTCTATTTCTGAAGTTGAAAAACTAAAAAAGGAAAGAAAGTCTGCAATTTACGGGCTCATTGTTCAGGGTTATGTGATTTTTTTTATTTTTATAGGGATAATTCTTATTATGGAGTTCAAGATTCTGCCGCTTACTGCCGGGGTTGGAGGTTTTGGTGGTTTTGGAGCTGGAGATGATTTTTCAGCGACAGGTGGTGCAGATAAATTGAATCCTGAAGATTTTTCCAGGCCTTTTCTTTATCTTCTCCTGACACAGGGATTTTTTGTGGGCTTGGTCATAGGGAAATTGACAGAAGGAAGCATTAAAGCAGGGCTGAAACATTCTTTCATTTTGATGATAGCTGCTTTTTTAATAAGCAGTGGAGTTAGGCTTTTCATCAGCGGAGGTTAATGTGGTGTTGGGTTTTTTGGGGAGGTTTATTGTAGGAAATTACACCAACCACGTGGGAAGAAGAGGAAAGTTTTGAATCTTCTCCTAGGGGTCGTCGACCTGTTAATGAGCAGTTTTGTTGTTGTCTGTGTTATTAGGAATATCTCCTATTAGTACCACATCATCCATAAACAACCTTAAAAAATATACTTTTAAATATTATCAAAGGTGTGTGATTCTTCTATCTCCATAAGGAAATAGGTCTGTTAAGTCTCGTGCTGAAAGCAATCTTGGTGAGTAAGACATAATGTGGATGCGGCACCTGTTGCTGAGATAACTTGCTTCTGCAATTCTTTGGATAAGGGTATCTGCTGTTCTTATGAAAGTCATGAAATGTAATTCACCACAGTTTTGGGCAACATTGTAATCCCGTACCTTTTTAATACCCTCAAAACGGCCTGTGACGGTGTGTTCTTCTCCTGGTTCAATCTCTTTTAGATAATCAAAGATTGCTCTTCCCGAGGTAATTATTTCGGTCTCAACATGATGCTGCCCTCTTCGGTCAAGCCCCCTAAGATGGTCTAAAATTATTTTTATTAGTTTAGAATCTGTGTATATTTTTATCGCGATGAATGCTTCTAAATGAATTGGGCGTCTTAAATCAACTCCGCATTTACCACAGTAGTCTCCTTTTCTTCTTAACATCTGTCTATGATTACAGGATTCTTCTGGTTTTGCCATAAGACTCGAATTCTTCAGAGATATTTAAGGATTGTTATTTTAGGGGGGTTAATGTCCTTCGTAGCATTCGCAAATTTTCTTCAAAAACCCACCACCCAAAACATTTAAATCATTCCAAAAACTTGTTATATTAAAGGAGGCGAAGCATGGCAAAAATACACAAAACCAGAGTCAAAGGTTATCTTAAAAAAGTTCCGGGCAAGAAAAAGAAAGTCCGCGTAAAAGCGCAACTAAGAAGATTGCCAAAGAAAAAAACAGTCAAGCCAAAGAGAACACGAGTCAAAGGATTCTTAAGGAAGGTTCCAGGAACGAGAAGAAAGGTCAGAGTGGCGGGACAATTAAGAAAGCTACCTAAGAAGAAAAGAACAAAGAAGAAATAGTTTTATTTTTTTGTTTTTTCTTTTTTTAAGGTCTGCTTCTTTCTAAATCCAGCCCCAAATTTAGATTTTTCTAAAAAGAATATAGAACTAGCGTGACATCCTCCCAGCCCTAAAGGGTTGACGCGAAGCGTCAATTCCTCACTTCGTTCGGAACTGGGCGTCCTTTCGTTTTACGCGTGGTGCATCTGTTGATTTTCGACGTAATCATAAGCCCGCTCAAAATCACTATTCC
>JAHITZ010000008.1 GCA_018817405.1 Nanobdellota archaeon | reverse complement strand
GAATAGTGATTTTGAGCGGGCTTATGATTACGTCGAAAATCAACAGATGCACCACGCGTAAAACGAAAGGACGCCCAGTTCCGAACGAAGTGAGGAATTGACGCTTCGCGTCAACCCTTTAGGGCTGGGAGGATGTCACATCTAGAATTACTAATTTGTTCTTTGTTTTTATCACAGTTCAAAATATAGCAAAGAGTATTAGCTTAGCTTTCTGAAGTCACAAATAATGATACAACCAAAATATCGCCAAATAATATGCGCGCACTTCGTTCGCTAAATGGATTGCAGAGTAATTATTATTGAAACAATTATTTGGTGGGTTTAGGGGTGGGCTATAAATCAGGCAATTTAATTTTGTAACTTTATAGAAGACAGATTCATTAGCTTCAGAATACTAAGTAATTACAGCAAAGGGCAATGTTTAATTAATTTGAAGTGATGACAAAAATTATGTCTCCGAGGACAATAGTGTTTATATAAGACACCTCATAGTTGAATCCATGGTGAACAAAAAAGAGGAGTCACTCTTCAATTACAATCTCTACCTTAGGTTATTTATGTTATTAACTGAAAGGAGGTTTTACAAATAATGAAAAAACTATTTAGTTTTTTAGTGATGGCTCTTCTAATGTTATCTGTAATGCCTCTTGTTTTAGCAGAAGGTGATGACGATGGCGGAGATGTTGATATAATCATTGTAGGACAAGAGCCGGAAATCTACACAGACCATACACAAAGATCTTGGAATCCAAACGACCAGACATTTTACACAGCAGAGATATATGGAACTCCTGGAACAAACTGTTATGGACAGGATTACTATGACGTTCCAATACGAGGAGATTATGTCTTTACAGGAGAGACAATTGACTATTATGTTATTGTTGAAGACCTAGATGGAGATGATAATATTGATACAGTTATCCTACAGAAAGATGGTAGTGCTGGACCTAGCGGAGTTGGCTCATGTAGTAAAATTGACATACCTTCTCCATGGCCTATTACAGATAACAATTGTGATGGGTATCCTAACTGGAACAGTTACGCTGAGGCGAAGTTTGGCATAGATTCCTGGAACGATGACACAATGAATCTTTATAGATGTCAGTTAGTTGT
Source organism: Nanobdellota archaeon (assembly GCA_018817405.1). Lineage (GTDB taxonomy): Archaea > Nanobdellota > Nanobdellia > Pacearchaeales > GW2011-AR1 > UBA73. Next base: position 8,126 of record JAHITZ010000008.1, on the reverse strand, counting down.
TCAGTCTGCATGGAATGGAGACAAGGATTTCAACGTAAAGGCAACTGATGACGATGGTAACTTTGTAGAAACACCATGGATGGATACTCTGGCTGTTAATCCCCCTCTTAGTGTGGATTTAGTGGGTTCAATAAGTTTTGGCTCTGCTGAAGCTGGTACAACTGTAACATCAAACACAGTTGGTCTTGACAATGTTGGTAGTGATGGAGTGGTTATGGATATGTATGTTGCATCTGATGACTATTTCACAGACCCATCAAACCCATTGGCTATTTGTGGTAATGGAAATGGAATTCCTTATGATGCCTTTAGTTATTACGCAACAAAGGGTTCTATGGATTCAGGAGACAATGATAACAACTGGCCTGGATTAGGTTCATATGATGGTTGTTATGTAGACGCTGACGAATACACTGAAATGCCATCTCATTCTGGAGATACAGACGACATGTGTAGGATTATTAACCATAAAGAGCATGGTTCATTCCTGACACAAGGACAATCAATGTCTTTAACATTCCAGTTAGATGTTCCAATGCCATGTTCAGGAAGCTTCACTAGCGGAAGTTTCCACTTTAGAGGAAGAGTTGTTTAAACACAAATTTATTTTTTATTTTTTTCTTTCTTCCTTTTTTTATGAGAAAGATATGCAAACAATGAAGATGAAAGAAAACGTAGTTTCGAGAACAGGAATTATTTTGCTTTTCTTAATCGTATTTCTAACAATTTTTTTTCTTAATATCGTGAAAGCAGACACTGATTTTGGAATGGGAATAGAACTTATTGTGACTGATGGTGATGACTCAGGCGATGATTATGGAGATTCATATCCCGAAGACAATCCAGACCAACACAATCAAAATGATGATAACTCCGATGATGATTCAGATGGTAGTTCACACCGCAGTAATAATGATAACGATAATGAGGAGTATGCATATACTAATAAACAACTAGAAGAAAATTCCAATAAACTACAACCCATTAAAGAAAAAATACTCCTCGGTTCAAATAATAAGATTGGAGAAGCTAAACAACCAAACCAAAAAATATTAACAATTGGCCTGTCATTTAGCTCCATCCTTTTGCTCTTGTTTATGTTCCTTCTCACACTAAGTTCAAATAAATTCATAAATTTTAAGTAGTAAACATTTATCGCCTTTGCTAAAGATATATTGAAAAAGATGTGATGGATTGTTCTCTTTAAAATATCACAATTCTTATATACAGTGCAACTAGAGAATGATAATGAATAAAAAAGAAGTTTTACAAGCTTTGCCAATTATCTTATTCATAATTATAATAAACATCCTTGCTGTTTCTGGTATTGCTGAAGAAGAGAATATCATTGCTTCTATTTCTAATCCGAGAATGGTCTTATACAAGGCCATAACCAACAACGAGCCGCTGGAGTTTCAAAACTCTGTTTTTGTAAATAATGAAAATGATTTTGAGGTAAAGATAACAATAAAACCCATGGGAGTTTGGAAAGAAAATGCAAAAGTTAGGGAAGAGACCTTTACACTTCAACCAGATGAAAGAAAAGAAGCCATCTATGATATAACAATAACAGAGCCAGGAGAATACGCCGGTGAGATTTTGGTTTTATTTGAAAAACAAGGATACCCAAATACCCTTTCTTTAATGCAAAGATTAGTTGTCCATGTTACAGAAGAGGATACTAAACCAAGCATTGCAGGAAATGCTATTGGAAATTCAGGAATAAAAATTCTTGGCACATCCACAACTATCTTATTTTTAGTCGTGTTAGTGCTCTTGTCAATATTTGTAAGAAAAAAGCAGGTGAAAAAAAGTGGTGAAAAAAACAACAGGAAAAAATGAAAAAGATAATACTAAGCTTACTGGGAATTTTACTAGCTGTAAATCTTCTTTCCTTAACTTCTGCAGCAGATGTAGCTTATGTCTCATTAACTCCTGATTATGTTGAACAGGAGTTTATAGCTGTTCTAAATGAACTTTCTTTTAGTTACGATCTTGTGTATCATAATCAGATAAGTAGTTATGATTTTTCAACAGTCAAACTGGTTCTCATAAACAATAACTTTTTTACAAACTGGGATGAAATACCTGTAAATGATATTCCTTCCCTAATTGTCAACGGAAGAAATATTGATGACTGGGGCTGGACAACAATGGTTTCAAGCTCTTCCCAGAGCATTCCGATGCACATTAATCTGGACACTTCACATGAAATAACAGAAGGACTCGACGAAGATATTCAAATATACACAACTAATGAACCAGACATTTATTACTTAGACAAAACAGATATTTACAGTGGCTTGCAAATAGTTGGTTCTAATGTTTATGATAACCAAGATGCGGTTGTTGCAATCGCAACAGAAGGAACAATTTTAACCAAACCCGGCTATCCAGACACGCATATTAACGCAGATTCAATCTTTTTCGGCATAACAGAAGCAGAATACTGGACAAATGACGCAAGACAATTATTCAAAAATTCATTAGTCTGGTTGCATAGCGAGGATTTGACAGCATTTGATATTAATTTAGTAGAAGGGCAAAACCTAATTTCTCTCCCTTTAATTTTAGACACAAACAATGCTGAAGAAATTCTAATCTTAAATCCAGAAGTTATTTCTGTTAAAGAATACCTTAATAACGGAATCATAGAAACCAGCACCATAAACAACAACCAAGGATATTTTTTAGAATCAACGGCAGATTCAATTTTAACAATTGAAGGCATTGAAGCCAGTTCTACTCAAAATGTTGAACTAAACCAAGGAATGAACCTTGTGGGAATAACTTCTCTGATAGATATTGATTTAGATTCTTTACCAGATGAAATAATTGAAGTAGCGAGAAGAAATGAAGATGGGACTTATGACATATCAACTAAATATTTCTTTGGTTGGCATAACGAATTTTCCTTAGAACCTGGGAAAGGTTACTGGTTTAAAACAAACGAAGAGGTGGTCTGGAGCTATGAGTCAACATAAAATGATATTTACAATAATCCTTATGACGATTGCGGTTTTTGTTTTGCCTAGTGTGTCTGCCACGACAATTAAGATTTATCCAAGTGATGATGCGTTTGTTAGGGACGATTCTGTATATAACGCTGATGATCTGAACTTTGGAACAGGAAGTTGGAGACAAAATCTCAGAGCAGGATATGAAGAAAGTTTTGGAATAGACAGAAGTTTCCTGAAGTTTGACCTTTCTCCACTACAAGGAGAAACAGTTAACTCGGCTGTCTTCTCAGCTTTTGCTTTATCAGGACACAGTAACCCTGTAATAGAATTGCACCATGTTTCTAATGATAATTGGGATGAAGAAACAATTACATGGAATAATCAACCATCATCCGATACCTTCATTGGCTCAGAAGCAGTTCAAAGCACTCCGCAAAGAATTGAGTTCAATGTAGAATCCTATATCGGAGAAAACGAGTTGTCTTTGATGATGAGTGAGCAGGGAGAAAATGGTTTTGTCAACTTTTATTCAAAAGATCTTGATACAGGAGACCCTGGCGACGCTGTGTTCTGGCCTTATATTGAAGTGGAGTATGAGGGCGGAGAATGTCTAGATGGAGATTTAGATTGCAACGGATGTGTTTCACAATCAGAAATAACTACTTACGCATTTAACTGGCTTAACGGAGACCCAGATATCACACAATCACAAGTCACTACTGCAGCCTTTAATTGGCTCAATGGAATAAACTCATGCTAAAAATGAAATCAAGAATAATAATGTTATTGTTTTGCATTGTCCTAGCACTTCCAGTAGCACTAGCAGGAACTGTCGAGAGATCCTTTTCAGATAATGATATTAATCCTTTAGAAACAATAACTATTTCTTTAGATGTAACAATAGATGGCGCAATTGTTTATACTCTTGTTGAACAAATTCCTGCAGGATGGACTATTATTGATTCAGGAACTGGAACAATACAACCAAGCGGAGAGGAAATAAGATGGATTGAATTTAGCCCAGAAGATACAGTCTTAGAGTATCTTGTTCAGGCTCCTGTTTCTGGAGGAAGCTATTTTTTTGAGGGTACAGTTGCATTTGATGATAATCCACAACAAGAAATAATAGGGGAAACACAGGTTGATGTTTCAGGTGAGGACACCACACCCCCAATCATAACAGACATCCAGGCAACTCCGTCTTACACTTCAGCCGGGATAAGCTGGACAACAAATGAAAATTCTGATTCAAGAGTTTACTATGGAGAAACCCAGGACCTCGGAAGTGAAGAATCAGAAACAAACTTGGTCACTTATCACTCAATCAATTTAGAAAACCTAAACGAAAACACTATTTATTATTATAAGGTAGAATCATGTGACGCTAGCGAGAATTGCGATGATTCAACAATAAACACGTTCACAACCCTTGAAACAGAACAAGAGCAAACAGACGATTTAATGGTTAACTACATTCGTGGAATAATAACATTAAACAACAATCCTGCTGTCGCTGGAACAGACTACCAAGTAGAGGTATTGTCCGGAGTAAACCAAGGGTTCATATACCAAGGAACAGTAGATTCAAATATCCCTGAAGATATGCAGGGAAATGGATATTATGATACTTTAGATAGAATTGGATTCCTAACAGGAGATAGTTTTAGAGTAAGATTAATCGGTTATACCTGCATAGATGGAGATGAGGAAGGAGTTTTTGAAAACGGAGGAAACGGCGACTTCAACACACAAGAAGGTTTGGTAAATATCAATTGTATTGTCTCCCAGAATTCACCCCCTGTTTTAGAAGATATCCCAGACCAATTTCTTGATGAAGACCAAACAATTTCAATCATTCTCAGTGCAGCAGACCCTGACGAAGACGAGTTATTTTTTGAAGTTATTGACGAAGATGAAAACCAAGTCAATTGCGAACTTGATGGAACTATATTAACTTTTATCCCTTTTCCAGATTGGAACGGGGATGCAACTTGCGAAATCCAGGTAACTGATGGCAAACTAACAGATTCTAAAACAGTCAATATTGAAGTATTTCCTATAAACGACAGACCAATCTTCCAAGAAAATATTCCACACATCACATGGAATCAAGATACAGATTTAATTGATTATATTAATTTAAACAATTATTTTTTCGATGTGGATGTGGAAGAACTTGACTACGAAATAATTGGAGGACATAACCCTATTAATATTGTAATAGCGGAAAATGGTTTAGTTAGTTTTTATCCGGGTGAAGGTTTCTACGGAACCAGAAATATTATCTTTAAAGCAAGCGATTCTAATTTTTTTGTTTTATCAAACGCTATTAGTTTAACTGTAACAAAAGTCGGAGACCCTCCTGAATTCGGACAAATGGATTGCATTACAGAAATAGATGAAGACATGGAATACTCTTGTGAACTAATTGCAACAGACCCCAATGATGACGAATTCACATTTAGAATAGTTGAAGAAGATAATTTAAATTGCTACATCCAGGAAGATACATTAACCTACGTCTCAGCTCAAGATTACAACGGCCCGGCTTCTTGTTTAATTAGAGTGGAAGATGTTGATGGTTACAATGACTTTCTTTTTGAAGTAAATGTCTGGCCAGTAAACGATGCGCCTGTCCTAGACCCAATTAATGACATCACTGCAAATGAAGGAGAGATGGTAGAAATCATTGCAACTGCGAACGATGTTGAAAATGATATTTTAAATTATGAAATAAATGATACAAGATTCACAGATCATGGAGCTGGAAGATTTTCATGGCAAACAACATATGAAGATTCTGGAATTCATTATGTTGAAATCACTGTAACTGATGGAAATACTGGAACCGACACCCAAACTGTAAAAATAATTCTAAATAATCAAAACGAACAGCCTATTTTTTATTCGATACCTGAGATTAGCATACAAGAAGATTCCGAGTTTCAAATAGTTATAGAAGATTTAATAGAATACGCACATGACAATGATGGTTACATAGACAGGTTTGAAATTGTTGGTGAACATATCAACAAAGTAGATTGCAGCATTGTCGATTATAGTTTGGGAGTAAGGTCTGCCTTGGATTTCTCTGGCCAGGCAAGTTGCATTATTCGTGTTTACGATAATGAAAATGGTTTTGATGAAACCACACTCAACATAAATGTTTTACATGTAAATGACGCACCAGTTATAGAATCTTACACCCCCCCACAAAACCCCATAATAACAGAAGACGGGCTTCAAGATTTCACTATCCTCTGGAGCGATGTGGATAACCCAGAAGAAGTTTTGATACAATGGTTTGTTGACGACATCCCCGAAGATATTGGAGAAAGCTATCAATTTACTGCAACAAACACAGGACAATTCGATATTAAAGTTATAGTAAGCGATTCAATTGATTTTGTATTTTATATCTGGAATTTAATAGCAACAAACATTCCAATAGTAGACAGCTATACTGGCGAAACAACAGATTTTTCAGGCATGGACGACGACGATCTGTCCAGCGTTGATTTGGTCTTAGAAAAAGAATACGGTAAAATCGAATTTCTCGAGTCAGTTGATTTAAGAGACACTGTAGATTTTGAGAACTATGCTGATATTTTAGATTCTCTTGTGGCTATAGACACAGATTATTTAACCGCCTTAAAGAACATACCAGCAAGAATCACACTTTATAATCTGGACTTTGAAGAAATGCCAACAATTTACAATGATAGAGAATTTACTTTAGACTACAATGAGGTAATAGGCATATGCTCCCTAAATTTGTGTTCAAATAGAGATTATAACAGCGAAACAGGAACTCTCTCATTTGAAGTTTTAGGATTCTCAAGTTTTAAAGCAGGAAATATCTTAAGCTGCTCTGCACAAGGAGGAAATATTTGCAGCGAGAATAAGATATGCGATGGAGAATTGTTAAGTGCAATAGAAGATAATTGCTGTTCTACAACATGCTCAAAAAGACCGCTGGAGTTCAGCGACATCTACCGCTGTGAACAGGAGAATCTGAATAAGAATATAGAAATAAACATAAGAAATCCTGACTCGGGAGACGAATTCAAACCAGGAGAGGTAATTGACATAGAATTAAAAATCAGAAATAACCTTGAGGAAGACTTAGAATTTGATATTGAAGTTTATTTATATGACGTAACTGAAGAAGACAGAGTAGACGATGATGATTATTCCATAGACATAGATGAATCTGATTCTGAAAAAATAGAATTTGAATTTGAAGTTCCTGAAGACATTGATGAAAAAAATGATTATGCAATTTTTGTTAAAGTTATGGATGAAGACGAAGAGTACTGCAATGAAGAATATGTTTCAGTAGATATTGAAAGAGAAAAACACGATGTTATTATTGAAGATATATTAATTACCACAGGAGATGTTATTTGTGGAGATAAGATTTCCCTAGAAACCAAAATTAGAAACAGGGGTAGTAGGGATGAAGACATTTTTTTAATGATTGAAAATTCCGAATTAGGAATTTTAGAAAAAAGTGATGAGTTTGAGATAGAAAGATATGACGAAGACGATGAAGCGAAAGAAATATTTACTATTAAAATTCCAAACAATGCTGGTAAGGGAGAATATAAGATAAAAGCAACCGTCTTTTTTGACGATGGAAAAGGAGAGCACGTTCTGTTTAAAGATTTAATTTTAGGGTCATGCAGGGAGTACAATAGAGAAATTGTAACAAATGGTCCAATTATACTTGGGAATCCAATTTCTGACCAAGTTGTTAAAAAACCTACATTTATAGAAAAACTGGCAAATATATTCTCTCCTTCAGAATCTGGGACACTAAATATAATCAACATTGCATTGATTTTTGGAATAATCCTTTGTGTGGTTATAATAATTGTGGTTGGTATTCTTCGGAGGAAATAGTACGGAACTAAGGGATTTTCTATTTAAGTGCTGTTAAGCGAGGGTGAGGACGAAGTAAACCCCGAAGCGAGGGAATGCAAGCGGAGAGTCTTGAAATTTACGAATGAAGTGAGACTATTGTTAAAGTCCCGCAAGAAATCCCGTTGCTTTAGCTGTGGGATGAATTGCGGCAATCTTTTTCTATTTTGATGAATATAAAAAAGTGAGCGAGTCGTCGCTCATTGTGTTTACAAACAGGGTGAGAACTGACTTGTTCTAAAT
>JAHITZ010000040.1 GCA_018817405.1 Nanobdellota archaeon | reverse complement strand
GGAATAGTGATTTTGAGCGGGCTTATGATTACGTCGAAAATCAACAGATGCACCACGCGTAAAACGAAAGGACGCCCAGTTCCGAACGAAGTGAGGAATTGACGCTTCGCGTCAACCCTTTAGGGCTGGGAGGATGTCACGGTGGCAGAAGTAATTAGTTACAAGTTGCAGTGTCTATCTTATACTCTATTATACTCCACAAGGTATGTGAACTAAATCCATTTTCAACCATATCATTATAATTCATTATATCAACGGCATCGGGCTCTCCCTCTGTTATATAATGGCTCCACAATTGGTAATCTATCGTTTCCATAATTTTTGTATAATTCATTGCAGTCTTGTTCTCGCCCAGATAAGCTTTATAAATATCTCCATCAATAAAATACCAACAATCTTGAGTTTCTTCAGTAATCTGCACAACATAATCTTCACCATCAGGACAATCCATCGATAATGCAAATAATCCATCCCAAACTTGTTCTTTCCTATCTCCCCAAGATTTCATTTCTACTTGAGGATGATTAGGCCTATCGTCAAAAATCTTTTGACAGCTAAAGAAAAGAACTTCATAATCTTCTTCTAGATTTCTTTCACCCCAACCTCCACCAAAATTAAAGATTGTGTTTATTATCCCTATTACAATAATTCCTAAGAAAATGTATCCCAAAACAATCAGCACTCATTCCCAAACCGTAGGACGTTTCTTTTCTGTTTTCTTCTTTGCCATCCCTTCTAACAACCGAGTATTACTTAAAAACCTAACTAAACAAACACCCCTAAATAACTCTCCTATTCTACAAGGGAATTCCAATAGTAAAAAGACAGTTGATTATTTAGAAAGGTTTAAAGAGATTGACCTCTTTTAATTAGGACTATGAAAAATAACACAACAACAAAAGAGAATTTTAGAAATAGAAAGGTTTGGGCAAAACTTAAAACGGACGGAGCACAGCGGGATTATCTCTATGGTTATCTGGATGGAACAAACAATCACTGGCATTTTGTAGTTAGTGATGATTCTGTTATTTGTGACAGAAGAATAAGCGGAGCCAAACTTATTCCAACGGTTTTTGGACCTCCAGTTGAAACACCAATAAGTTCTGGAGAAGCCGTTCTGGCTTTTGCAGAAGCAGTTATAAGACCAGACAAAGTCGATTTCGATTCAGGGAGTATTAAGATTCCACTTAAAAAGGATTAAGATTTTTTGTTCTACTTCGCAATCAGGCGCCTACTTCCCACACCCTACTTCCCCTTCTTTCAACCCAGATAAAATAAATCATCGCTGCAAATACAATCCCTGTCGTGTCAAGAAAAATATCAAACAAAGACATATGCCTTCCAGGAACAAAAAACTGATGCAGCTCGTCAGAAATTCCGTAAACAACTGCAAGAACAATTCCCAAAACAAACAGTCTCCTCTTCTTTCCGCCAACCAACGACATCAAAAGAAAAAAACCAAAGAAAAAAAACGCCATAAGGTGATAAAACAGTGCATTTATGCTTGTTCCCACCCCAACACCCGGCTCAAACACCAACGAAGAAACATAAAAAATCACCACTCCAATTAAAATTGTGAAAAGCCAACATACACCTCTGTGTTTTTCAAACCACGAAATCATTTAGCTTCTTTACTTTCTGATTTTTTATTCTTTCCTATGCTCCAGACAATAAGTAAAACTCCCAGCAAAACAGTTGTAGAAATAACAAAAAATCTCGGCACACCACTTCTAATCAAAAAATACATGACTAACCAAATAAGAAAAAGACCAAGCACAATCCTATTTTTTATCCCCCAAACCATAATAAAACTAATAATTAATTCTATAAAATCATTTGTTTAGTTCAGTTTGTACAAATCCAGCCCCCAAATCGGACACGGAATTTGACAATGAATACAAATCTTATTCAATACTGTCTAACAGTTCAATTATTAACAATGAATATATCCTTCTGATTTACAGAGTAAGTCATAGTGTCCAGCCAAAGTTCAGTTTAGAGTATGTTTTGAATTATAATTAAGGTTTTGGATTGGGCTAAATTAAAAATTTCAAAACCCTCTTTCAAGGTTTTAGCACTAATAAAAACTAGCCTCACACTTCTGGTTCACGCAAACACATTCCCCTGTGCCTTTGCCGTCGCCGTCTATATCACATCCTAATTCTTCAGTAACATAACCCCTACATCCTGGAGGGCACATAACTCCGGTGCAATCAGGCGCATCTTGTTCAGAAACACAAAGGCGCGCGTTACAGCATTCTGCAGGAACACAGTCATCAGCACTCTCACATTCACGAACTTCTATCTCTACGTCATCTTTATCATTTACCCATGAAACCAAAACAATTCCTCCGACTAAAACCAATGCGACAACAATAAAGATAGCAACTTGCCCGATTTTACTTTGCATGATATTTAAAGCAAACAGTCCTATTTAATTTTAACTCAAGGTCATACATTCGCAGGCATGGATTCCACTCTTTTCATAATTATTTCTAATTGGACATTTAATGCCCGAAGATGGTTCTCTGTTTTAACCACTCCAAATCAGCAAAAAAATCTAGGATAAAATTAAATAATCAAAAGTATTGTTTAAATCGTAATTTTTTAGAAAATGGCACATAAACATAGAAGTGCAAAAATAGAAGTCATCTCAGTTTTCTTGACAGTTGGAGTCATAGGTCTGCTTATTCTCACAGGACCTGCACAAGCCTTCACATTAAGAGTTACAACAAGCCAGGCTCAAGTATCTCTCGGGGAAGAAATTTCCTTTATTGCCTCAATCAACATCGCTTCGGGGGAACGCCTCCCGGTAGACTATCTCGAACTTGACATAGGAAACCAAATAACCTGCAGATTCGAGCCAAACGGCGACGGCATTTCAGGATGCTCTGATTTAGATATAACTAAAATTGCTGATGCAAGTTACACACGTGGAAACAGAACAGGAAACTTTTCAGACGTAGAATACAACTTCGGCTACGGTTATGGCTTCGGAAATAATATACCTCAAAATCTCAGCTACAATGTAACCCTTAATTCGAATGTCTTAGGAGAAGGCACATTCACGACCAAACTTAAAGTCCTCATGCAAGAAAACCCAACATTGTTCGAAAGCTTTGGCGACAACATAACAGTTATCGGCCAACCCCAAATAAAAATCAATGAATTTGTTGTTGATCCTTAGACTGATTGGGATGGGGGTGGAACTACCGCTTCAAACGATGAGTGGATTGAATTGTATAATTCAGGAGTAGACGAAGTTGACTTAACCGGATGGACTTTAGACTTAATTGATGGAACTAATGAAACACACGCCCTTTCTGGAATAATTCCAGCCGATGAATATTTAATTATCTTGGATCCTTCAGGACAGCAAAACAACAACGGTCAATTAATTCTCTATGATAATTATGGAACTTTAATAGACTCTGTTACATACGGAAATTATGATGATGGGGATCTGTCAGACAATGCCCCCGACGGAAACGCAGATGATATTACTAATGAATGTTTAGCGCGGTATCCGAATGGCGTTGATACAGATGTTGATGTTGATGATTTCATAAAAACAGAATGCACATTTAATTCTGCAAATAGTGAACAAGAGGAGCCCGAATGCCTTGTTGATTCAGACTGTGGAGAGGACGTTGTCTCAGAGCCGTTCTGCACGGAAGGTGATGTTTATCAAACCGAGACAAGTTATTCTTGTGTTGAAGAAATGTGTGAATCTGAAGAAGAAAATGTTTTAATTGAAGAATGCGAGTTCGGTTGTGAAGATGGAGAATGTTTGCCTGAACCTTCTCAAGGTTTAACAATCTTTTCCCCTGTTCAGGACGCAGTCTATACTAACAGGATTATTTTATTAGATGTTTTGTATGGAGAAAATGCGAGAGACCTTAGATATAGCGACAATGGGCAAGGCTTCAAAATACTATGCAAAGAATGCAATACATACGACCAAACAAAACAAGTTACTGAAGGTTTTCACGAACTAATATTTAGAGCTATTAACGACAATGGCGAAGAAACTGTCGAAACTGTTAGCTTTCTAGTCGACATACGAGACCCAAAGATAAGAAGCACATCCCCGGTAAGAGGGTTTGCATCCGGACTTTTCATGGTTAAATTCAGGGAGATGAATCCGGCAAGTTTATTCCTCAACTATGGAATCATT